>NZ_JAGGPD010000096.1 GCF_018613995.1 Microbacterium sp. ISL-103
TCAGCTTGGGGAACTCGGACGGCTGCAGGTGGAACACGGCCACCAAGGTCCAGTTCCGGTTTCCGCCGTCCGCGACGCCGAGAGGTGTGAAGACCAGCAGCTGGAGGGCGATCGCGGCGAACAGCGCGGGCCAGGCCATGCGCTTGAGGAAGGGAATGGGCAGGCGCGAGATCAAGAACATGAGCGGCACGCCGAGAACGGCGAAGACGCCCTGACGCAGCGCGCCGTCCATCGGGTTCTTCCCGGACGACACCGCCGTCGCGCTGGTGGCTGAGAGCACCATGACGAGCCCGAAGATCGTCAGCATAAGCGCGGCCGACGCGATCATCAGGAACTCCGTGGAGACCGGAGTGAAACGTCGCCCGAGGGAGACCCTCGCGGCCAGGCCGCCGGACGTGTTCCCGCCGGAATCAGACCGTGGGGGGCGTGCGACCTGAGTCATCGGTGCTCCCCCGGTCTATCCAGTCCCGCACCGCCTCGGCGAAGCGGTGTCCGCGATCCGCGTAGCTCGAGAACTGGTCGAAGGATGCCGCCGCCGGGGCCAGCAGAACCGTGCCCTCGCCGTCGACGATCCCTGCGGCGATCTCCACCACACGATTCATGACCTGATCAGTCTCGCCAGCATCCACCTCGAACACCGGGACCGTCGGCGCGTGTCGCTGGAATGCCGCGACGACCGAGGCCCGTTCGACTCCGATGACGACCGCCGCGCGGGCGGCCTTGCCGGCTGTGGATACGAGGTCTGCGATGTCGACGCCCTTCAGGTCGCCGCCGACCACCCACACCGCGCCAGGGAAGGCTCGCAGCGATGAGGCTGCGGCGTGGGGGTTGGTCGCCTTCGAGTCATCGACCCAGGTGATGCCCGCGTGGCGCGCCACGACCTGGATGCGGTGCTCGTCGAGACGGAACGCCTGCAGAGCGGCGTGGATCGCCTCGGGCTCGACGCCGAGCGATCGCGCGAGCGCACTGGCGGCCAGGATGTTCTGCACGATGTGGGGCGCCGCGAGCCCGACGCGCTCGAGATCTGCGACGGTCGTGAGTTCGAGAGCGCTGCGAGCCCGGTCGTCCAGGAAGGCGCGATCGACCAGCAGTCCCTCCACGACTCCGACGTCGCTCGGTCCGGGAATGCCGAGGTCGAAGCCGATGGCGCGCGCGCCCTCGACGACTTCGGCGTCTTCGACCATGAGCCTCGTGGCCTCGTCGGCCTTGTTGTAGACGCAGGCGACACGGGTGTTCCGGTAGACGACCGCCTTGGCGTCGCGGTAGGCCTCGGCGCTGCCGTGCCAGACGAGATGGTCGTCCGCGAGGTTCAGGCAGACGGACGCGTGCGGATACAGCCGGCCTTCCTCGCGCGACCGGCCGAGGTACCAGAGCTGGTGGCTGGAGAGTTCTACGACGAGGACGTCGAAACCTGCGGGGTCCCGCACGGCGTCGAGCACCGGGATGCCGATGTTGCCGCACGGTGCGGCACGCAGCCCTCCCTCGACGAGCAGAGACGCCGTGAGCTGCGTGGTCGTGGTCTTGCCATTCGTGCCGGTGATCAGCACCCAGTCCGCGGGGGTTCCGTCTTCCCGCGTCACCTTGTCGCGCACACGCCAGGCGAGCTCGATGTCGCCCCAGAGGGCGATCTCGGAGTCCTGCGCCCAGCGGATCACCGGATGAACCGGCGAGAAGCCGGGAGAGGCGATGATCACTTCCGGCGCGAAGTCGATCAGCGGGGCCGGGACCTGAGCGAGAGACCCGAGCTCGAGGCGGGCTCCGATCACGGGCAGCAGGGTGGCGTACTCCTCGTCGGCGGACTCGCTGAGCACGAGCACCTCGGCTCCGAGTTCGGTGAGCGTGTCTGCCACCGAGAATCCGGTCATCGACAGCCCCAGCACGGCGACGCGCAGCCCTGACCAGTCGGCGTTCCAACTCGTCAGCGAGGCGAGGCGGGACTCACTCGACACGGGTCAGCCATTCGACGTAGAACAGTCCGACGGCCGACACGGCGAGGAGTCCGGCGATGATCCACATACGCACGACGATCGTCACCTCTGACCATCCGCGCATCTCGAGATGGTGATGGAACGGACTCATCAGGAACAGCCGCTTGCCCCGGGTGACCTTGAAGTACGCCCGTTGCAGGATGACGGATCCGGATGCCAGGACGAAGACACCGGCGATCACGAAGAGCAGCAGCTCCGTGCGCGTCAGGATCGCCATGGCGGTGATGACGCCACCGATCGCCATCGACCCGACGTCGCCCATGAAGACCTTGGCCTTGGGCGCGTTCCACCAGAGGAATCCGATCAGGCTGGACGCGAACGACGCGGCGATGATCGCGAGGCTGAAGGGGTCTCTCACCTCGTAGCATCCGCCGAGCGCCGCGTTCTCGACGCCTTCGCCGACGCAGGACTGCTTGAACTGCCAGAACGCGATCAGGCTGTATGCGCCGACGACGATCACGCCGGCCCCGGCCGCGAGGCCGTCGAGCCCGTCGGTGAGGTTGACGCTGTTCGACGTCGCGACGCCGATGACCGAGATCCACAGGAGATAGAGAGCCCAGCCCACGATCGCGGTGAAGGCGAAGAGGTTGAGCCAGGGGATGTCGCGGAACAGCGAGATCGATCCCGACGCGGGGGTCTGATCGAAGGAGTTGGGGAAGTTCAGGGCGACGATGCCGAACGGGATGATGACCACCAGCTGGCCGATGATCTTGCGCCACCCCGAGAGGCCGAGACTGCGCTGGCTGCGCACCTTCATGTAGTCGTCGATGAAGCCGACGACGCCGAACCCGACCATGAGCCAGATGACCAGCATGGCCGAGAGTGCGGGGGTTCCGCCACCGACGTACGTGCCGGTGAAGTATCCGACCATCGTGCCGACGATGAAGATGACGCCACCCATGGTGGGGGTGCCTCGCTTCGCCTCGTGGCTCGGATTCTCGATCGCCTCGGGGGTGCGGATGACCTGCCCCCAGCCCCACTTCCGGAAGAGCCGGAGGAAGACGGGAGTCAGGAAGAGAGTGAAGGCGAGCGATATCGCAGCCGCCATGATGAGAGACCTCACGAGAACAATTCTCCCAGACGATCGCCGAGATGCCGCAGGCCCACGGAATTGGANNCCTGGTCGGCGAAGAAGACCGCTTCGCTGTCCCACGACCCCTCGCCGATGGCGGAGATGAAGAGGCGCCGTGCTTCGGGACCCACCACGACGATGCGCTGGATGTTCAGTCGCACGGCGAGCAGACCGATCCGGTCGTGCTCCTCCCCGGCGGTCTCGCCCAGCTCGCTCATCGCTCCGAGGACGGCGACCGTGCGCTCCCCCGGGCCGGTGATCTGCGCCAGGGTGCGCAGCGCTGCCGCCATCGAATCCGGGCTCGCGTTGTACGCGTCGTTGATGATGCGCACGCGATCATTGCCGAGAGGCTGCATGCGCCAGCGCTCGGCGATCTCGACGGTCTCGAGGCGAGCGATCGCATCGGCCGTCGACACACCGAGCACGCCCGCCGCGGCGATCGCCGCGAGAGCGTTGCCGACGTGATGCGCACCGAGAACCTGCAGCCGCAGCGGAAGCCGCTCTCCGGCCGATTCGATGACGCAGGACGTGCCGGATGCCGTGACCTCGACCTCGTGCGCCCTGACGTCGGCCGCGTCGCTCTGGCCGAAGCCGACCACGCGCATTCCCCGCGACTCGGCCAGCTCGCGCATGGCGGCGACGCGGGAATCGTCGATGTTGAGCACTGCGGTTCCCGAGGGGATCGCCGCCGAGACCAGCTCGGACTTCGCCTTGGCCGTGGCCTCGATGCCGCCGAAGCCGCCGGCGTGGGCCATGCCGACCATCAGCACGACCGCGACATCGGGCTCGACGAGCCCTGCGAGGCGGGCGATGCTCCCCGGTGCATCGGCACCGAACTCGCTGACGAGGAAGCGGGTGCCGTGCGTGACCCCCAGCATCGTCACCGGTGCACCGACCTCGTTGTTGTACGAGGCGATGGGTGCGACGGTCTCGCCCTCGTCGGCGAGGATGCGGGCCAGGAAGTTCTTCGTCGTCGTCTTGCCGTTGGACCCGGTGATGCCGACGATCTTGAGGTCTCCGGCGGCACGGACGCGGGCGACGACCTCGCGGGCGAGATCGGCGAGGGCGACGATCACATCCGGGACGACGATCTGCGTGATCTCGTCGTCGACCGTGTGCTCCACGATCGCCAGCACCGCTCCGTTGCCGAGAGCGGAGCCGACGAAGCGATGCCCGTCCGTCTCGGCGCCGGGCTTCGCGACGAAGATCGACCCAGGCGACATGGTGCGCGAATCGGTGTCGACCACGCCGTAGACGACGGTGTCCGCGGTCGCGGAACCGGCGAGGCGGAGATCACCCCCGACGACGGTGGCGATCTCGGCAAGCGACAGGGCGATCATGACGTCTCCAGGCGCGGCGGGGCGCCGACTATTCGAACTTGGGAAGCAGTGCGTCCATCGGAGTCGAGGACGGCATCACGCGGTAGGTCTTCATGGTCTGGGTCATCGCCTTCTGGAAGGCGGAGGCGGTAGCAGCAGACGATGTAACTCTAGTCGGCTCGTCGAGAGTGACCACGACGACGTACTGAGGATCGTCGACCGGCGCGAAGCCCACCATGCTCGTGTAGTACACGCCGGATTTGTATCCGCCCTTGCCGTCAGGGATCTGCGCGGTACCTGTCTTGCTGGTGACGCGGTAGCCGGGAACCTGGATGCGATCGGCGTTGCCGCCCTGTACGGCGACGTTCTCGAGCATCCTGGTCAGGTCGGCTGCGGTCCCGGATTCGATGATCTGCTCGTGCTTCGGTGCGTCCGGCGTGACGACGGTTCCGTCGGGCGTCGTGCAGGACTCGATCAGGGAGAGCCCGATCTTCTCGCCGCCGTTCGCTATCGCCTGATACGCGCCGGCGAGCTGCGGAGCGGTGACGGTGAAGTACTGGCCGAAGGTCGTCGTGTAGAGCGACTGGTTGTCCCAGTCCTTCGTCGGGTGCAGCAACCCGCCTGCCTCATCGGGGAACTGGATGGTCGACTCGCCGACGCCGAAGCGCTGCAGGTAGTCGTATCGCACATCGGGGCTCACCATGGTCCCGAACTTCGACAGCGCGACGTTCGAGGAGTCGATCAGCGCACCGGCGAGGGTGTAGTTGAAGGTGGGGTGCACGAACGCATCGTTGATCACAGCCCCGTTGGGGAACTTCTCGTGAGAGGAGGCCTGGACGGTGGGGCTCGTCATCGTCACGCCCGCGTTCTCCATGATCGCTGCCGCGGTCACCGGCTTGAACGTCGAGCCCGGCTCGAACGGGTAGGTGAAGAGCTTGCTGCCCCAGGTGTCGGATGACGAGGCCTCGAGGTCGTTGGGGTCCATGGTCGGCCACTCGGCCGCGGCGCGGATCTTGCCCGTGCCGACCTCGACGACCGTGACGGTGCCGCCCTTGGCGCCCTGCAGCTGGGCTTCTTCGGCGATCATCTGCTGCATGTACCACTGCAGGTCGCTGTTGACGGTCAGCTGCACGGTGCCGCCGTCGACGGCAGCGACCCTGCTCTCGCTGCCCGGGATGATGACGCCGTTCTTGCCCGTGCGATACGACTCCTCGCCGTTCGTCGGAGCGAGGCACTGGGCATCCATCTTCTCGACGCCCGCCTGGGCATCACCGGCGCCGTTGATGAAGCCGACGAGGTTGCCGGCCACGGCACCGTTCGGGTACACGCGAACCTCTCGCGGCTTCATCGTGAGGTACGACGAGACTTTCAGGTCTCGCAGCTCGATGTACTTCTCGGTACTCAGACCCTTGACGAGCGGGAGGTACTGCGAGTCGGGGTTCTCGGCCAGCGCCGCGGCGACATCGGCCCGCAGCTTGTCGGCATCGAGTCCCATGATCTCCGCGATGCGAGTGGACGCCTCGGCCCACGGGAGCTTCGGCGGGTTCTTCTCGTCCTCTTCCAGCAGGCGGATCACCTGCGGGCTGAGCTGCGCGTCGTAGACCATCACGCTCTCGGCGAGCACGGCCCCGTCTGCGTCGACGATCGATCCGCGCTGTCCGGGGATCTCCGTGCCGTGCGCGATGTACTCCAGCGACTGAGCCACGTGCTCGTCGGCCTTCACCACCTGGATGTCGATGAGACGCACCACGAACGCGCCCAGGATCGCCAGGATGACCGCCAGCGCGACGACCGTGCGTCGCCGGGGTGTCCGGGTGGCTCGTGTCGTCATGGGCTCTCTCCGTCAGATCGTGATGTTCGGGCGTCTGCTATCGGGTGCTCGGGCTGGGAAGCCCGTCCGTGATGGCCGGCGGCAGTTCCTGGGTCGGATGCTCGGGGGCGGCGTCGTCTGCGGTCGAGGCGTTGACGGGAACGTCGTTGAGCAGGGCGTTGCTCACTGCACCGGCCCCGTTCGGATCGACGGTGGATGCCCCGCTGGCGCCCGACCCGGCGCCGAAGATCGCGCCGTCGCTCAACCTGATGTACGACGGCGATCCTGCGACGACCATGCCGAGGTCGGCGGCTCCGCTCGCGAGTGACTGCGGCGAGCTGAGACCGGTGAGATCCTCCTGCAGCGCGTCGGTGCGGAGATCCAGCTCGTGCTGCTGCGTCGAGAGACCGGCGAGCACGAACGAGTCCTGCGTGATCGCCAGCGACAGCCCGATCTGCGCGGCTCCGATGGCCATCGCGCCGGCGACGGCGACGAGGGCGTAGGCCAGCTTCGGCTTGCGGCGGGGCGGTGTGCTCGTGACCGGCTGCAGCCGCCGGCGGGGCTCGCGCGCCGGGGCCTCAGGCAGCGCCCGCGGTGCTGGTGCGACGACGTTCAGGCTCATGCGCTCTCCCGTAGCTTCTCTGCGGCGCGAAGGCGCACCGGGATCGCCCGTGGATTGCGCGCACGCTCCTCGTCGCCGGCGAGTTCTGCACCCTTGGTGACGATGCGGAAGCGCGGCGCGTGCTCGGGGAGCTCGACCGGGAGTCCCCGGGGGGCCGTGGATGCGGCACCGGCGGCGAACGCCTGCTTGACGAGGCGGTCTTCGAGGGACTGGTACGACATCACGACGATTCGACCGCCGACCGTGAGAGCGTCCATCGCGGCCGGGATGGCATCGGCGAGCACGCTCAACTCGGTGTTCACTTCGATGCGCAGCGCCTGGAAGACCCGTTTGGCCGGGTGCCCGGCTCGCTGAGCGGCTGCGGGCGTGGCGGCGATCAGGATCTCGACGAGTTCGCCCGACCGCGTGATCGGCTGCTTCTCGCGGGCGGCGATGATAAACCGCGCGTAGCGCCCTGCGAGCTTCTCCTCGCCGTACCGCTCGAAGATACGGCGCAGGTTCCCCTCGCTGTAGGTCGCGATGACCTCGGCGGCGGTGACGCCCTTCGACTGAGCCATTCGCATATCCAGCGGGGCATCCTTGGAGTACGCGAATCCGCGTTCGGCTTCATCGAGCTGCAGCGACGAGACACCGAGATCGAAGAGGATGCCGGCCGCACCCTGCGCGTGCAGACCGAGCTCGTCGGAGACCGTGTGCACGAGCGTGATGCGGTCTTTGAACCGTGCGATCCGCGCGCCCGCGCTGCGC
>NZ_JAGGPD010000097.1 GCF_018613995.1 Microbacterium sp. ISL-103
CGCGTGCACGACGGGCGGACCGCGTGGAGGCGCTTATCCGCGAGCGGATGTCTCGCCCCTCGTCGTCGGGGGCGACTGACAGGTCGGTGGCCGACAGGGTCTTCGTATTGAGCACCACCTCACCGCTGTTGATCAGCAGATCGGCGTTGACACCGTAGATGCGCCCGACCGTCGCGCCCGACGCGTCGGTCAGGTCTGCGGTGTTGTCGCCCGCCGCCTGCTGGATCACGGCGAGCTGCTCGGCGGAGTACCGAGCCGAGTTGTCGTGGCCCGAAGTCGATCTGCCGTCCTTCCTCGACACCAGGGCGAGCGTCACCTGGCCGGGTGCGCGGCGGTCGGCCGGGGGCACCCGGGCATCGAGGTAGTGCGTGGTGACCACGCCCGCGGCATCCGTCGCCACACGCTCGTCGTAGGCCATCACGACGAGATTCACGCTCCGGGTGGCACCGGGGCCATGGATCTTGGATCTCAGATCGACCACTTCAGCTCTCCTGTCCGGTCGATCTCAGCTGCCGAGCAGCGCGCGGATCGGGTACGCCTGGTCGTCGAGGATGACCTGCGCGGCGCGTCCCGTGTCGCGATGGATCACGATCGGGGCGCGCAGGTTGATGTAGACGCCCTCGGCAGAAGGGTTGGCCACCACGAAGACCCGGATCACGGAGTCGTCTGCGGCGCCGATCTCGGCTCGGACGTCACCCGGGATGCTCGGTTCGTAGCCGTACTCCCCCGACTGCGGATCGAGCACGAACAGCCGCACATCGGCATCGTCGGCACGCAGCGCGTAGAGCCCCTCGGCCCCGGCGATCTGCTCGAGCGTGAATGCCGTGTAGGGGCTGAGGCCGGGCATCGGCGACGCGAACTCGACAGCGGTGTTCGCGGACTGGGCGGTGTGCGCGGCCTGGGCACGGGTGGCGGTCATCGCAGGAACTCCAGGAGGTTGGTCTGCAGGGACTTCGCCGTGACCTGCAGCGCGGATTGGAAGACGAGCCCGGCCGACTGGAGGTGCACGAGAACCTCGAGGCTGTCGACGTTCTCGACCTCGGCGCGGCGCGCCTCGAGATCGATCGACGTCGCCAGGTTCTGCGACGAGGCCCGCTCGAGCTGCACCTGACGGGCGCCTGTGGCCCCGCGAGCGGCGACGACGTCTTTCAGGCGCGCATCGATGTCGGCGAGGCGGCCTCCGACCTCGGCACCGCTGCGAAGGTCGGCGGCGATGTCTGCGAGAAGGGCGAACGCGCTGTTCGCACCGGCGCCGAACGCCTGCGACCCGTCGAAGTCCACCCGGACGGACTCGTTGTCGCTGATGCGACGCTGCACACCCTCTCCGGGGCTGCCGTTGAAGGCGAAGGTCACGGGATCGAACGCCCCTGCCGAATCGCTCGTGCCGGCGAAGACGCTGCGACCGAGCACCGTCGTGTTCGCCTTGGCGAGCAGCTCGGCGCTGATCGACTCGAGTTCCTGGGCGATCGATTCGCGCGCGGTGGGACTCAGCGCCCCCGAGTTCGCGCCCTGGGCGGTGAGGTCGCGTGCACGGTTGAGCAGGTCGGTGCTCGCCCCGAGTGCGCTGTCGACCGTCGTCACCCAGGCCATGCCGTCGCTGATGTTGCGGGCGAACTGCGCGACGCGCGACTGGTCGCCGTGCACGCCGAGCGTCGTCGCGGCAGCGGCCGGGTCGTCGCTCGGCGAGCGGAAGGCGCGCTGAGAGGCGGCCTGGTTCTGCAGGCGCTCGCGATCCGCGAGGTTCGTCTGCAGCGTCCGCAGCGACTGCTGCGTCATGGTGCTGCTCGTGATGCGACCGATCATTGTGTTGCTCTCCCCAGAGTCAGCGGCCTACGAGGCCTGTGCGGTTGATCAGCAGGTCCAGTGCCTCGTCGACGGCCGTGAGCACTCGAGCTGCGGCCTGATAGGCGGTCTGGTAGGTCAGAAGGTTGATCGTCTCCTCATCGCCGTCGACGGATGCGTTCGACTGCTGTGCGGTGACGGCGGCGACGGCCCCCATGTCGGCGATGTCGGCGCGCTGCAGGTCGCCGGCGACGGCGACGGCGAACCCGGTGACGAAGCTCGACCATGTCTTGCTCGGCCCCGTCGCCGACGACCCCAGAGCGCTGATGCGGCCGGCGATCGTCGTGTCCTTCGCACCGGCTCCCGGCGCGGCGAGAGCGAGTTGATCGAGCCCGGTGGGCACCACGCTGAGCCCCAGAGCCGCAGGTGCGGTGCCGTCGAGCGCGAAGAAGTCTCCACCGGCCGCTCCTGAGGAGGTGACACCGGTGCGGTGGATGTCGTTGACCGCCGTGGCCAGATTCGTGGCCGTCTCGTTGTACGCCGCGGCGACGCTCGCGAGGGTGCCGCCGTCGGATGCCGGGGCGAGCGCGCTGATCGTGCCGCCGATCGACCCGCCCGTGATGGGCACGGCGACGCCGGGGCGATCGGCCCATGCCACGCTGATGCGGCCGGCGTCGGCGATGTCACGCGGGCCGCTCGCCACGAGCGCGCGGCTGCTGTCGGCCGACACGAGCGCATTGCCGTCGACGCGCACCGTGAGTGTGCCGTCCGCCTCGACGGTGCCCTTCGCGCCGACCGCGGTGGACAACTGCTGCGCGAGCACGTTCCGCTGATCGACGAGCTCGTTGGCGTTTCGGCCGGACTGCAGAGCATCCCGGATCTGACCGTTCAGCGTCGCCACCTGGCCTGCGATCGCGTTGACGTCGGCGATCTGGCTGTCGACCTGCCCACGCAGGTCGCCCCACTGCCCGGCGATGGTCTGGTATCCCGCGGCGATCTGGCCGATCAGCACATTCGCGTCGGTGAGCACCACCTGAGCGGCTGCGGGGTCCGGAGTGTTGGCGAGGTCGGACCATCCCGACCAGAAGCGATTCAGGTTCGCCGCGAGACCGTCTTTGGTCGGCTCGGCCAGCACGTCTTCCGCCCGACCCGCCGCCGTGGCGCGAGCCGACCAGAATCCCGAGGTCGAGAGCGCGTCTCGCACTCGCGCATCGAGGATGTCGTCTCCGAGGCGCGCGATGCCCGTCACGTTCACGCCGCCACCGACACCGAGTCCCGAAGGCCAGAGGCCGGTCTGCCCCGGCGCCGAGACGGAGGCCTGATCGACGCGCTGACGCGTGTATCCGGTCGTGGTCTGGTTCGCGATGTTCTGGCCGGTGACGGTCATGCCCGCGCGAGCTGCGGAGAGAGCGGATTCTGCGAGCCTGAGAGCGGCGAATGAGGACACGGCCGTCACACCCTCGTGTCGAGCAGCCGGGCGTCGCCCCCGCGGACGACATCGCCGTGCGGGTCGTACTCGCCCGTCGGGACCCCGAGGCCTGCGATGGTCTCCTGCGTGACGCGGATGGCCGTGCGCAGCCGCTGCTCGTTGACCTTCTTCATCTCGCCGATCTCGTCGGCGAGCGTGACCATGGCCTCGAGGTGTCCGGAGAGGACCTCACGCCACGCGTCGGTCGGCGCCGCGTCGATCAGCTCGCGGAGCGTCGTCGCCTCGGGCACACCCCATTCGTCTGCGACCGAGATCACCAGCGTGTCGCGAGAGAGTGCCACAGTGGGCATCGCCGCGAGGACGCGCTCGATCTCGTTCGCCGCATGGTGGATCCAGCGGTTGCGTCCGGTCGCGAGCAGCATCTGCTGCTCGTCCAGCTTGAAGAGCAGCACCTCGAGCAGATCGCGCTCTCGCATCAGCTGCATGCTCAGGTCGTGAGCGGCCACGATAGGTCACCTCGTCATGTCGCGGTTTCCGTGACGGGATCGCCCGTCACATTCAGGACTATCGCGACATCGAGCGCACCAGTAACTCGGGGTGCATGGGGAGAACTCCCCATTGACAGATGTCAGGGTGCAGTGCTTGGTCGCCCGAGGGCCCCGAGAAGCAGCGACTCGGCGGACTCGTCGGACGACGCCTGCGCCGCATCCCTGTTGGCGTCGGTGACGGCGATCACGATCTCGGCGCGGTTGATGCGCTTGTCGCGGGGCGCATCGATGCCCACTCGCACGCCGCTGGGCGTGACCGCCAGGATCGTGACCGTGATGTCGTCGCCGATCACGATGCTCTCGTTGGCGCGTCTCGTCAATACCAGCATGCGTCTGCCTTCCATGGCTCGGGCACTGTCGCCCCGTCTGCACACAAAGCTATCGCACTCAGCTCGTAAATGAGCAGAACACGAACCTATCCCGCGGCGCTCGGAAGCGCCGACTGGGTCATCCGCACGACGCCGACGACGTCGGTCGCGAGTCCCCCCGCCGCCGCCTCGTCGTACGAGAGCACGGGGAGCCCGCTGACCTGCGACGAGACCATCCGGCGCACGGCCTGACGCAGCGACGGTGCGCACACGAGCACCGGCTCCGGACCGGCCTGCTCGAGTTCGGCGACCGTGCGCCGCACATTCTCGAGCACCTGCATCGTCGTCTCGGGGGTCAGCACGATCTGAGGATGGCCGTCGACGACCCGCATGCCCTCGAGCATCTGCTGCTCGAGGATCGGCTCGAACATGACGACCCGGATACGGCCGTCCTCGGCGAATCGTGAGGCGATCGCCGGCCCGAGGGCGGCTCTGGCCGCATCGATCAGTCCCGCGGTCTCGGTGGATGTCTTGCCGCGCAGCGCCAGAGCCTCGTAGATCCGGGCGAGGTCGTTGATCGGCACCCTCTCGGCGAGGAGGCCTGCGAGCACACGCTGGATGCCGGCGAGCGACAGCACAGCCGGAGTGAGCTCCTCGACCGTGGCGGGGCTCGACTGCTTGAGGTGCTCGGTCAGCTGCCGCACGTCTTCGAGGGAGAGCAGCCGATCGGCCTGGCTCTGCACGATGTCGGAGAGGTGGGTGATGATCACGCTCGCGCGGTCGATCACCGTCGCACCCGCCATGTCGGCCGCGTGCGACATCTCGGCCGGAACCCACTTGCCCTCGAGTCCGAACACCGGGTCGACGACGGCGGTGCCCGGCAGCTGCTCGAGCCCGGTGCCGATCGCGAGCACGTGCCCCCGGGGTACCGAGCCGCGACCGGCCTCGACGCCGGCGATCAGGATCGCGTACGTCTGCGCAGGAAGGTCGATGTTGTCGCGCGTGCGCACCGGCGGCATCAGGATGCCGATGTCGAGAGCGAGCTTGCGACGAAGCGACTTCACCCGGGTGAGGAGGTCGCCCGCTCCCCCGGATGCGAGGTCGACGATGTCGGGCGAGAGCGAGATCTCGAGGGCGTGCACGCGCATCCGATCCATCAGCTCGTCCGGGCCCTCGGATGCCGCGTCCACGGCCTCCTGCTCGAGGGCATCGGCTTCGAGCGCGGCATCGCGATCCTCGTTGGCCTTGACGCGGGATGCGGCGAACAGCAGCACGCAGCCGATCGCCAGGAACACCACCAGCGGCATCCCGGGGATGAATCCCATCGCGATGGCCGCGAGCCCCGTGATCACCAGCGCGTTGCGGGACTGCATCAGCTGGCGCCCCGCTGCCTGCCCCATCCCGGACTCGGCGTTCTCGCGCGTGACGATCATGCCGGTGGACACCGCCATCAGCAGCGCGGGGATCTGCGTGACCAGACCGTCGCCGATGGTCAGGATGCTGTAGGTCTCGAGAGCCTCGCCCATCTCCATGCCGTGCTGCACCATGCCGATGATGATGCCGCCGACGAAGTTGATGACGACGATGACGATGCCGGCGATCGCGTCGCCCTTGACGAACTTCGACGCGCCGTCCATCGCCCCGTAGAAGTCGGCTTCCGCGGCGACCTCGGCTCGCCGCCTGCGCGCTTCGGTGTCGGTGATGAGTCCGGCGTTCAGGTCGGCGTCGATCGCCATCTGCTTGCCCGGCATCGCGTCGAGGGTGAACCTGGCGCCGACCTCGGCGACGCGCTCCGCGCCCTTGGTGACGACGACGAACTGGATGACCGTGAGGATGAGGAAGATCACGGCGCCGATGACCAGCGACCCGCTGATCGTGATCTCTCCGAACGCCTGGATGACCTGACCGGCGTGGGCCTCGCTGAGGACGAGACGCGTCGAGGCGACGTTGAGTCCGAGGCGGAAGAGAGTCGCCACCAGCAACAGGCTCGGGAAGACCGAGAAGTCGAGCGGCTTCTTCACGAACATCGCGGTGAGCAGGATCAGCAGCGCGAAAGTGATGTTGAGCACGATGAGCACGTCGAGGAGCGGCGTGGGAATGGGCACGATGAGCAGGAGGATGATGCCCACCACCCCGACGGGCACCGCCGCCTTGGACAACAGCTGACCGATCATGCGTCTCGCCTTCGTTCTCTCTCGTCGTTCTGAATCTGTGGGGGTCGCAGCTCAGAGGCCGCGATCACGGGTGCTCGCGAAGGGCATGGTGTGGGTGCCCCTGGCCGACCCTCGGCGCTTGAGATGCTCGATGAAGGCGAGCACCTGCGCCACGGCCGTGTAGAGCTCTTCGGGGATCTCGCGGCCGATGTCGCAGGCGCTGTGCACCGCGCGGGCCAGCGGGATGTCCCTGATCATCGGCACGCCGGCCTCTTCGGCCTTCTCGCGGATCTTCTGCGCGACGATGCCCGCGCCCTTCGCCACCACCCGAGGGGCCGACTTGCCGGGCTCGTATCGCAGAGCCACGGCGACGTGCGTGGGGTTGACGAGCACGACGTCGCTGTCGCCCACCGCCGCGATCATGCGGTTGCGACTCATGGCCAGCTGGCGGGAACGCCGCTGAGAACGCACGAGCGGGTCGCCCTCGCTCTTCTTGTGCTCGTCCTTCGCCTCGTTCTTGGTCATGTGCGTGTGCTTGCGGTTGCGGCGCATCACCACCGCCACATCGATCGCGGCCAACAGGATGCCCACGGCGACGGCGACCTGCAGCAGCGCCACCGTTCCCCCGGCGGCCTGCTCGAGCAGCCACGTGATGTTGTGGCTGCCGCTCGCCATGAGCACGGGCACGAGGCCGGACACGACGATCCACAGGGCGAGCCCGATCGCGACGGTCTTGAGCAGGGCCTTGGCGCCCTCCCAGAGAGCCTGCTGTCCGAAGACCCGCTTGAGGCCGGTCACGATGTTGAACTGCTCGGTGCGCATCGTCACACCGCGCAGGTGGATGCCGCCCTGCGCCACCGCCGTGGCCGTGGTGGCGAGCAGCACCACCACGAGCATCGGCAGCATGATGCCCCCGAGCGACGAGATGGCAGAGCCGAGCACATCGAGCGCGGCAGCGTCCGTCGGGTTCTTCGCCACCGGGGTGACGGCCAGGAACAGCTCGGTGAGCACCTGCGTGCCCGACGAGATGGTCGGCACCATCATGACCGCGGCTGCCGCGATGCACACCCAGGCCGTGAAGTCCTGGCTGCGACCGATCTGCCCCTTCTTGCGGGCCTCTTTGAGGCGACGATCGGTCGCCTTCTCGGTGCGTTCGCCGCTGTCGGTCTCGCTCATCCGGTCACCCCCAGCAGGAGCTTGGCCGCGTCTTCGGCGATGACGGCCACCACACTCGGAAGAGCGGCGTAGACGAATCCGACGAGCAGCAGCGTGAGGCCGATCTTGATCGGGAAGCCCATCGCGAAGGCGTTCAGCGCCGGGGCGACGCGGCTGACGAGCCCGAGACCGACGTCGGCGAGGAAGAGCACGATCAGCAGAGGCCCCGCGATCTGGACGGCGCTGAGCATCATCTGCCCCGCGGCCCCGACGAGCGCTTCGGCGGGCTTCGCGAGATCGATCATCCCGGTCACCGGCACGGCGTCGAACGAGCGGAACAGCCCGCCGAGCACGAGCTGATACCCGTCGGATGCGAAGAGCAGCAGGATCGCGGTCATCTGGAACAGGCGGGTGAACTGTGCGCCGTTGATCGCCATGCCGGGGTCGAACGCCTGCGCCATCTGGAATCCGCCGAACGTGTCGACGAGGTGCCCCGCCCCCTGGATCGCGCTGAAGAGGACCATGACGAGGG
>NZ_JAGGPD010000098.1 GCF_018613995.1 Microbacterium sp. ISL-103
GGGGCGTCCTCGAACAGCTCGAGCCCGGGGGTGCCCTGGCCGACGATGACATCACGGTGGTCGAAGGGGTGGATGAGCATCGCGCCGGTCCGCTCGGAGAACTCCGCGGCGAGGCGCAGAGAGGTCGCGACGGTCTCGCCCTCGAGCACGACCTCGGCGCCGTAGCCACGGGTCGCGAGCAGCTTGGGCACCGGGACCCCCAGCGGCATGAAGATCGTGGCGGGGATGCCGAGCGCCTGAGCCGCGAGCGCGACACCCTGAGCGTGGTTGCCGGCCGAGGCGGCGACGACTCCGTGCGAACGCTCTTCGGCGCTCAGACGCGAAAGGCGGTACGCGGCCCCGCGGATCTTGAACGAACCGGTGCGCTGCAGGTTCTCCATCTTCAGGAGCACCGGGGCGCCGAGAACGTCGGAGAGCGCCCGTGACGGCAGAGTCGGCGTGTGCGTGATCACCTCAGCCAGACCCTGAGCTGCAACCTCGAACTCGGTCAGGCTGGCGACTGCGCCCACCGATCCCTCCGTCTCCGCTCGCGCGGAACTGTGCTCCAGATTAGGTCTGCGTCAGGTTGCTCGCCGGTGCGCCACGATCCTGTGCTCACGGTCACCGCGGCGACGGTGACGAATGCCGCGAGCGGCACGGCGAACAGGGCGCCGGGAACCCCGCCGACCATGTATCCTCCGGCGACGACCAGCACCACGGCGAGCGGGTGCACCTTCACCGCCGATCCCATCAGGATCGGCTGCAGGATGTGGCCCTCGAGCTGCTGCACCCCGAGCACCACGGCGAGCATCGCGAGAGCGATCCACGGCCCGTTGTAGACGAGGGCGAGCAGGACGGCGATCGCTCCGGTGACCACCGCACCCACGATCGGCACGAACGAGCCGAGGAAGACGAGCACGGCCACGGGGATCGCCAGCGGGACGCCGAGCAGCGCGGCTCCGACGCCGATTCCGACCGCGTCGATGGCTGCCACGAGCAGCTGCGTGCGGGCGTAGTTGACGATCGTGGCGAAGCCGTTGCTCGCGGCCGCGTCGGCGGCCGGGCGCGCTGCGCGCGGGAACAGGCGCAGCGTCCAGCGCCAGATGCCTCGGCCGTCGGCGAGCAGGCAGATGAGGATGAACAGCGAGAGCACCGCGCCGGTGACGACGTGGGCGGCTGTGGTGCCCACCGCGAGCGCGCCGTTCAGCAGCGCCTGCGTCTGCTCGTTGACGATCTCGAGACCCTGATCGATGTAGCCCTGGATCTGCGAGTCGCTGAGATGGAGCGGACCTTCGAGGAGGAAGGTCCGGAACTCGGCGACCGCCTGCGAGCTGCGCTCCTGCACGTCGGGCAGCTGCGCCCGGACCTGCCAGATGACGAGCCACAGAAGCAGCGACACGATCGCGAGCGTGCTGATGATGGAGATCGCGACCGCGAGCCAGCGGGGGAACCGATGGCGGAGCATCCACTGCAGCGCGGGCCACAGCAGTGCGGTGATGAGGATGCCGACCATGAGCGGGATCACGAGGAGCTTCAGCTCGATGACCAGCCAGATGATGCCTGCGACCACGGCGGCGATCAGCAGCAGCCGCCAGGCGTACGCTGCCGTGACGCGCAACCCGATGGGCACCGCGTCATCGGCCTCGGTCGTCACGGTGCGATCCGTCGACTCCGGGCGCGGACGGAAGAGGTCTCTCAGCCGCGGACGCTGCTCGTCACTCATCGCCCAAGTCTACGGCGCTGCCACCGGGCCCCACGACGGGAGCGACCGGATGTCGGTGCGCGGCGATACGCTGACGACGTGTCCGAGAAACTCAGTGCCGCGCACGCGCGGCGAATCGCGCTGGCCGCGCAGGGATTCAGCCGCGCACGACCGACATCGGTGTCGGCTCGGCACATCCACCGCGCCATGGACCGGCTCGGCGTCCTGCAGATCGACTCCGTCAACGTGTTCGCGCGTTCGCACTACATGCCGCTGTTCTCGCGCCTCGGCGCATACGATCCCGCACTGTTCGATCGGGTCTTCCATTCGCGCACGACCCACTACGTCGAGTACATGGCCCATGAGGCGACCTTCATCCCCATCGAGGACTGGCCGCTCTGGCGATTCCGCATGGAGGACTTCCGTGCGCGGTGGTCGGGTCCCGACTCCTGGATGAGCACCAACGAACGCACGCTCCGGTGGGTTCAGGACGAGCTTCGTGCTCGCGGACCGCTCCGGCCCTCCGACCTCCGAGACGATGCGCGCCGCGAACGGGGCACCTGGTGGGACTGGGACGACGTGAAGCTCGCTCTCGAGCATCTTTGGCGCACGGGCGATGTCGCGATCAGCGGACGGAAGGGTTTCGAACGCAGCTACGCGCTCGCCGAGAACGTGATCCCCGACGCCATCCTCTCGCAGCACGTCTCGCGCGACGAGTCGATCCGCGAGCTCACCCGACGCGCCGCCCGGTCGTCCGGAGTCGCCACGCAGTCCGACCTGGCCGACTACCACCGCATCCGCGACCGCGGGGCGGTGTCGCAGTCCGTCGCCGACCTCGTCGACGCGGGCGAGCTCGTTCCGGTCACCGTGCGCGGCTGGGAACGCGGCGGCCAGGCGATTCCGACGTGGCGGCACCGCGAGGCCGTGCTGCCGCGCAGGATCGACGCCGCCGCCCTCTTGACGCCTTTCGATCCGGTCGTCTGGTTCCGGGACCGTGCTCAGCGGGCCTTCGGCCTCGACTACCGCATCGAGATCTACGTGCCCGCCGAGAAGCGCCGTTACGGCTACTACTCGCTGCCCGTGCTCGTCGGAGATCGCATCGTCGCGCGCGTCGATCTGAAGGCCGATCGAGCGACGTCCACGTTGCAGGTGCAGTCCGCGTGGTGGGAGCCGCAGGCCGACCCTGCCGTCGACACGGAACGGATCGCCGGCGAACTCGCTCTCGCGGCGTCGTGGCAGGGACTCGAACACATCTCTGTGTCGGGGTGGGGCACGGCGGCCGATGCTCTCCATGCTGCGCTCTCCGCCCGCGCCGACGCCTCGGTGCAGCGGCATGTGCACTCCCGCGAGGGCGCGGTGCGACTCGAGGGCGCGGTGTGACTCAAGGGCGCGGTTCACCCCGAGGGCGCAGCGCTGATCGGCGCGTCGCGTGGGCGATCGTCGGCGGACTCGCCGCCCTCGCTCTCGCTGCAGGAGTCGTGTGGGCGTGGCAGTCCGGCTCCCTCCCGTCTGCCGACAGCAGCCCGACTCCCACCGCCGCACAGACACCGGCAGCCGCCCCGCAGGAGCTCGCACAGAAGGAACTGGACGAGCACCTCGTGGAGTGCACCGCCGATGTGATCGATGGGGCGACCGTGCCGGCGGGATGCGGCATCCGTATTCCGTGGGGCACCGAGTTCGCGGCGGTTGACAGCGTACGCTTCCGGATCGAGCGGATGCCCGTGCTGAAGCTGGTCGACGCGGGTTTCGTCGCCGACGGCGGCATCCTCGTGGCGACCGTGACGGGCGCGGGTCACGACGGCGCCGCCATGACCGAGACCTACCGCACGGAGACCTGGACGCTTCGCGGCGACGCGGCAGTCATGGATGGCGACGTCGATCTCGACGTCTGGTGAGCCGGCTGTCGAATCGGCGGGTCGCGTGCGCC
>NZ_JAGGPD010000099.1 GCF_018613995.1 Microbacterium sp. ISL-103
ATGACCGAGCCGCTGGTGCTGGGCATAGAGACGAGCTGCGACGAGACCGGCATCGGGATCGTCCGAGGACGCACCCTGCTGTCGAATACGATCGCCTCGAGCATGGACGAGCACGCCCGCTACGGCGGCGTCGTGCCCGAGGTCGCCGCCCGCGCCCACCTCGAAGCCCTGCAGCCGTCGAGCGACGCCGCGTTGGCCGAGGCCGGGGTGCAGCTCGACGACCTCGACGCGGTCGCCGTGACGAGTGGGCCCGGCCTCGCGGGCGCACTGATGGTCGGCGTCGGCGCCGCGAAGGGCCTCGCCGTCTCGCTCGACAAGCCGCTGTACGCGGTGAACCATCTGGTGGGTCACATCGCCGCCGACATCCTGACCCCCGACTCCGAGCCCCTCGAGTACCCGACGATCGCCCTGCTCGTCTCGGGCGGGCACACGTCGCTGCTGCACGTGCGCGACCTCACGACCGACGTCGAGATGCTGGGCGAGACCATGGACGACGCCGCGGGCGAGGCGTTCGACAAGGTGGCGCGTCTGCTGTCTCTGCCGTACCCCGGCGGCCCGGAGATCGATCGGGCGGCCCTCGACGGAGACCCGAACGCGATCCGCTTCCCGCGGGGGCTGTCGCGAGCATCCGACCTCGCGGCGCACCGCTACGACTTCTCGTTCTCAGGACTCAAGACCGCCGTCGCGCGCTGGGTCGAGCGCTGCGAAGCCGACGGCGTGCCCGTGCCGGTCGCCGACGTCGCCGCGAGCTTCCGCGAGGCCGTTGTCGACGTGCTGGTGACGAAGGCGCTCGCCGCATGCGCCGACCTCGGCGTGCCGCGCCTGCTGCTCGGCGGCGGAGTCATCGCCAACCGGCGTCTTCGCGACGTCGCCCTCGCCAGGGCCGAGGCCGCCGGTGTCACGGTGCGCATCCCGCCGCTGTCGCTCTGCACCGACAACGGCGCCATGATCGCGGCGCTCGCTGCCGAGCTGATCTCGTCGGGCCGACGCCCGTCGACTCTCGCCTTCGGCGCCGACTCCACCCTGCCGGTCACCGAGATCCAGGTCGACGAGCGCGTCGCGGTGCAGTGATGAGCGACGCCCCACGAACCCCGAAGCCGACCGGTGCTGATCCGACGGCAGAGAAGGTCGTGCCGCGCACGAGCGTCGAAGGGCCGAGCGGCGAGGTCGAGCGACCGGCCGGGGCAGCGCGGCTGCCGGGGGCGCGCCGCGACGGCTACACCAAGCTGCCCACGGGTCCGGTCGGCATCGAACCGGTCGTCGTGACGGGGCCCGTGATCGACGGTGCGACGAAGGATGCCGAGTGGGCGCCGTCGGCCGGAGCATCGGCCGTCGACGACACCAGGCTCGCCCCCTGGGCACTGATGGCCGCGATCGTCGCGCTCGTGGCCTCGTTCTTCGTGGGATGGGGTGTGCCGCTCGCGATCGTCGCCGTGATCGCCTCGATCATGTCGCTGCGCCGCCCGGTCGAGAGTCGCGCGATCGCCCGATGGGCACTCGTGCTCGGCCTCTGCGCCACGGTCTACAGTCTCGGCTGGCTGGTGTGGGCCGGAATGCAGTTCGAGAGGCTCGGATAGCGGATGCTCGACGCCGAGGACTCCGTCGAGCTGCGCGCCCTGCAGGCGCGCGCCTACGGTCGTGCCGGGGCGCTGAGCGATGCGGAGGCCGCGCGGCTGCGCGAGCTCGAGGCCGCGCGGACCGTCGAGTCGGCGCCTCCTGGCCCGCCGGAGTCGACGCCGGCTGCGCCTGACTCTTCGCCCGTAGCGCCGGTCGAGAAGTCGTTGCCGGCACCGTCCCGACCTGAGCCTGCCGCCTTGGCCGCTCCGCCGCGCGATTCCGCGTTCGCCGCCCTGCGACAGCACTGGCGGGCGGCCCTCGTGGTCACGGTGATCTTCGTCGTCGCCGGCCTCGCGGCGGGATGGCTGCTGTTCGCCGACCGGGGGCCGGCGCCGATGCCGCTGACGGACGAGCAGCAGGAGTGGCAGAGCGCGATCATCGCCTCGGGCGACTTCGACGCCGGATCTGTGCGAGCCATGCGCGAAGAGGAGGGGGTCGTGATCTGGTTCGCGACCAAGAAAGAGGGCGAAGAAGTGTGCCTCGTGCTGGGCAGTGCAGACGCCACGGCGCCGGCCTGCACCACCCGGGAGCAGGCGGGGATCCAGGGCGTGAACGCCGCTCTCACGAAGCCTGTCGCCGATTCGCAGAGCTACGACATCGAAGCGCAGATGTTCCTCACCCCCGATGGCGAGCCCGCGATCATCGCGCGCAGCTTCATCACCTCTCCGCAATCCACATCGACGTTCGCCAGCCCCGCCGAGGCCGACGCGGCGGCAGCGCTGGCCGAGCAGACCGGTCTGGATCTGCGCACGATCCTGGTCGCGGGATACGACGACGACGTGCCGATCTGGACCGGCATCGACATGTCGTCCCAGCGGTACTGCCTCGTCTACGACGGGTCGATGCCCGACCCGCCCATGGTGTGCGACGACAGCCTGATGTTGTCGGAGGCCGACAGCACGCTCGCGCTCGATGTCGTCGGGGTCGATGACGGCGAGACCACCCGCTACGCGTACCGGTTCGGCTACGGTCAGCAGTACCTCACCGTGACCAGGGGCTGGGAGGGCGACGATGCCGCCGCAGAGTGATGCCGCCGAGCTGCGTGCCCTGCAAGCCAAGGCCTATGGGCGCGACGGCGGCCTGACCGAGGCGGATGCCACGCGGTTGCGGGCCCTGGAATCCGTCCGCGCCGAGGCGCCGCCCCAGCCTCCTGCCGAGCCCGCTGCACCCGACGAGCCGATCGTCGAGTCGTTCGATGTGCCGCGTTCCGCCGAGGGCGGGTCGGTGCAGGGGATCGAGCCGGGGCAGGAGGACGAATCCGAGGCGAGCGATTCCGGGTCTCACGCCGACGGGCCGGGTGACGGAACCACCTCGCCGCCGGCATCCGGTCTTCGCGTCGCCCTCCGGCAGCACTGGAAGGCGCTGGCCGCGGCATCCGCAGCCGTCCTCGTGATCGGACTGGGCGCAGGGTGGGCGCTGTTCGGACAGTCGGGCGATGCGGTGGCGCTCACGCCGGAGCAGCAGGAGCGCCGCGCCGACCTGCAGACGGCGGGCGAGTACGACTCCGGCAGCCTGAGGGCGATCGGGAAGGACGAGGATGCACTCGTCTGGTACGCCACCAAGGACGACGGCGATCAGGTGTGTCTCACGATCGACACCGTCGACGATTCGGCGACCCAATGCCACCGCGCGGAGGACCTCGACAACGGCATGGGTGCGGGCGTGAGCATCATGCCTCAGTCGAGCGACGAGGACGAGTACCCGCAGCAGATCTGGGCCTCGGCGGTGCGCGCGACGAACGGCGAGCTCGTGGCGGTCATCCAACGCTGGGACACCTCGCCGGACGACTGGCTGATGCAGTTCTCGGGTGAAGAACGGCAGCGTGCCCGGGAGCTCGTCGAAGAGGGCTTCGAACAATACTCGTTCTCGGTCGTGGGCTACTTCCGTGACGCGCCGGTCTGGTACGGGCAGCGCACTGAGGGCGCGAACGTGCAGGACTGCCTGGCCGTCGACGCGGTCGGCGCGATCCGGTGCGTGGAAGCAGGAGACACAGCGGGCACAGGGCAGGGCATCGAGGTGTCCGGCGTCATCGTGGATGAAGCCGGAGAGACCACCGAGCAGTGGAGCGTGGAGCTCGCATTCACTCCCAGTGGCACGTCGTACCTGATCGTCTCGGGAGACCAGAGCACCTCGACGCCCGAGCAGGCCGTGAAACCCGGTGAGACGCTGGAGCTCGGCGGGGAGTACCAGGACCCCATCGAGGTCGAGGTCCCCTCGGACGACTCCGAGGGCTGATTCGCCGCTACTCGGCTGCGGGCACCCGATCGGCCAGGATCGCGCGTCGCTGGCCGCCGACACGCGTGAGGATGAGGGTCGCCGCCGCATCTCCCCGCAGCGTCAGCTTCTTGCGGAACGCGGCGGGGTCGACGTCCATGCCGCGCTTCTTGATCTCGAGCGAGCCGATGCCGTGGGCCTTGAGCACCGCGCTGATCGCCTTGGGGTGCGCCGGCATCGTCTCACGCACCCGGAACGACTGCACGAACGGGCTCGTGACCGCCGCATCGGACGTCAGGTACGCGATGCGCCCGTCGAGCATGCCCGCATCGAGGCTGCGAGCGACATCGCCGATCAGGCGTGCGCGGATCACCGCGCCATCCGGCTCGTGCAGGAACGCACCGAGCTCGCGCACGGGAGCGTCTTCGGCGTCGGCACCCGCGGTGAGCTCATGCGAGCGCTCGCCGCGGATCACGAGGGCTGCCCGGCGAACGCCCTCGCGGGCGAGCACTCCGGTCCACAGCACCAGTTCGACCACACTGCCCTCGGCGCTGACCCACTGCGCCTCGGCGTCGGCGGGCAGAGCGTCGCGGTCGTGGCCGGGACCGAGCTTGATGCCGGTCGGGGTGCGGGAGGCGACGTCGAACGCCCAGTCGAGCGGGGGAGAGTAGTCGTCGGACGACACCCGACGCGTCTCGCTGTGACCGGCGGTGCGGCGGGCGGGGTCCATCCAGATCGCCTGTGCGTCATCGCCGTCGAGTGGAGCATGCGCCTCGGCGGTCCCGTGCGTGACGACCGCGCTCTCGCCGAAAGGTGCGAGGTTGTAGGCGGCGATGGCCGCGGTCACCTCGTCGGCATCGACCGCGACGACGTCGAGCCCTGCGCCGGCGAAGGCGAGGGAGTCGCCGCCGATGCCGCAGCCGAGATCGGTGACGCGGGTGACCCCCGCCCGGCGCATGCGCTGAGCATGGCGTGCGGCGACTCCGAGCCGGGTGGCCTGTTCGAGACCGGCACGGGTGAACAGCATCCGCGCGGCGAAGTCGCCGAACTTGCCCTTCGCCTTGGCGCGCAGCCGCGCTTGTCCGACCACGGCCGAGACGAGGTCGGGGGAGTGTCCTGCGGCGCGCAGCCGCGACACCATGCGGGCGACGTCGGCGACCTGATCGACGGGGCCGAGTTCATCGAGCAGCTCGAGTCCCTCG
The DNA here is from genome assembly GCF_018613995.1 of Microbacterium sp. ISL-103. Classification (GTDB taxonomy): domain Bacteria; phylum Actinomycetota; class Actinomycetes; order Actinomycetales; family Microbacteriaceae; genus Microbacterium. The sequence goes on from NZ_JAGGPD010000099.1 coordinate 5,034, forward strand.
GGGGTGAGCAGGGCGCGCAGCTCGGAGATCTCCACACCTCCAGCTTAGGCGGCGGCCCGATCGCCGCATTGGCACTCGCATTGCGTGAGTGCCAGCGAAGCACCTAGACTGGATTAGCACTCTCGGGTTGAGAGTGCGAAAAGTCTTCCTGTCAGCGTCAAGAAAGAAGAGGTAGACCGTGTCGGTTTCCATCAAGCCGCTCGAGGACCGCATCGTCATCAAGCAGGTCGAGGCCGAGCAGACCACCGCGAGTGGCCTGGTCATCCCCGACACCGCCAAGGAGAAGCCCCAGGAGGGCGAGGTCGTGGCCGTGGGCCCCGGCCGCATCGATGACAACGGCAACCGCGTTCCGCTCGACGTCGCCGTCGGCGACCGTGTGCTGTACAGCAAGTACGGCGGCACCGAGGTGAAGTTCGGCGCAGACGAGTTCCTCGTCCTGTCGGCTCGCGACGTGCTCGCAGTCGTCGTCCGCTGAGACAACGTCTTCGGAAGGGCTCGGATGCTTCTCGCATCCGAGCCCTTCCTGTTTTTTCGCCACTCCGCGCGCGATTCCTGCCATTCTCCCGCCGGCCGGTGACCGACGGCGCAGTCGAGTCCGGCGGCGGGCATAGGGTTGTGCGGTGCCACTGACGAACACCTCGACCCGCGCCACCCAGACTGCGGGGGTCGCGTATGCCGGCGGGGCGTACCTGCTCTGGGGCGTGCTTCCGCTCTACTTCCTGCTGCTCACCCCCACGGGGCCCTGGGAGGTCGTCGCCTGGCGGGTGCTGCTCTCGTTCGTCTTCTGCCTGATCCTGCTCACCGTCACGCGCGGATGGAAGGCCTTCGGCGCGATCATCCGCCAGCCGAAGCTGCTGGCATGGACGGCGCTGGCGGGAGCGCTGATCTACGTCAACTGGCAGGTGTTCCTCATCGGCACCCTGACCGGGCATGTCGTGGAGACCAGCCTCGGATACTTCATCAACCCGATCGCGACCGTGCTGCTCGGCGTCTTCGTGCTGAAGGAGCGCATCCGCCGCCTGCAGTGGGCGGCCATCGGCATCGCCGCGGTCGCGGTGGTCGTGATCGTGATCTTCTACAACTCGTTCCCGTGGATCGCTCTGTCGCTGACGGCGTCGTTCGGCGTCTACGGACTCATCAAGAAGAAGATCGGTCCCGCGGTCGACGCGGTCAGCGGGCTCACCCTCGAGTCGTTCTGGCTGATCCCGATCGCGATCGTGCAGCTGATCGTCGTGGCCACCACGACGGGCATCACGATGGGGCAGAACGGCACGTGGCATGCGGTGCTGCTCGCATTCGCCGGTGTCGCCACCGCCGTGCCCCTGCTGCTCTTCGCCGCGGGCACCCGGCGCATCAACCTTGCGGTCATCGGAATGATCCAGTTCGTGACCCCGGTGATGCAGTTCATCCTCGGTGCCGTCGTGCTCGGCGAGCCGATGCCGCCCGAGCGCTGGGCCGGGTTCATCATCGTGTGGATCGCGATCCTGGTGTTCCTGATCGACCTGGTTCTGGCGGCGCGTCGCGGTCGCCGGAGCGTGCAGCCGCAACTGGTCTGAATCCGCGGCTCAGGCCGCGAGGAACCCGGTATCGGATCGTTAACGCACCGAAACATCGGCGACCCCTATGCGAGACCGTTCAGTCCTAGTGTTAGAGCACCCGACCGTGGTCACAATCCACGGCCAGTCACGCAAGGGAGCATCATGACCTCATTCACGCGCTCGCGCAGCGCCAAGATTCTCGCTGGAGTCGCGCTGCTGAGCGTCTCCGCGATCGTCGTCTCAGGCTGCACCAGCACGCCCTCGGATGAGTCCGACGGCGGCGGTGGCCAGCCGGCCGCCGACCTCACCCTCGAACTCGGCTCGCTGCTGCCGCAGACCGGTTCGCTGTCGTTCCTGGGCCCGCCCATGGAATCCGGCGTCGGACTCGCGGTCAGCGAGGTCAACGAGGCCGACGCAGGCGTCACGATCAACCTGAAGGCCGAAGACGAGGGCGACAACAACACAAAGGCGTA
>NZ_JAGGPD010000100.1 GCF_018613995.1 Microbacterium sp. ISL-103
GACGCCCTCTTCTGAGATCGCGCCGTCGTCGGTCAGATAGCGCATCAGCCGCAGCACGGTGCGATCGCTCGTCTTCGCCAGGGGCCGGCCACCGGGGCGGACGTCGGCGGCGAGCATATGGACGGTGTTCGAACCGATGTCGAGGACTCCCAGGCGCACGGATGAAGCGTAGCGGACCCGATCGACGTGCATGAGGAGAGCGGCCGTCAGGGAGCCGCGCAGATCACGTACGGACCGCCCTGCGCGAGCGGCTCGGTGCCGCACTGGAAGGTGAGACGCGGCACGCCTCGCATCGCCTCGGCATCGAACAGGCCGAGGTGTGCACCCGACAGGACCACCATCGACACCGCGGCGCCCCAGGGCTGGGCGGCGAGCCATTCGGAGTCGTTCGCTTCGACCCACTCCTTCAGCGGCGCCGCCGACTCACGCTGCGTCTGCAGGGTCTGCACGGTCGGCGGGGTGACGCCGATCACACCGTGCTGCACGACGCCGTATGCGGTGCTTCCCGCGATCAGCACGACGGCGAGGGCTGCGACGACACGGACGGCGGGGTGGGGGCGTCGAGCGGTGACAGGGTGCGCGTCATCGCCGTCATCGCCGTCCGGGGCATCTTCTGCGGGTGCGGCGCCCGACGAACGATCGTCGCGCGCCGACCACAGCGCCTGCGCGCCCCAGATCGCGAACGCCGCGAGTATCGGAGTGAACGCGAAGATGCCCGGCGCCGGATGCCGGATCCACAGGGGGGTGTGAGCCGCAGTCGACCACCATCCGAGGAACACGGCGATGCCGACCGACGCCGCCAGCAGCAGGGCGAGTCGCCCCCGGTCGATCCCGCGAGCGCGCACGAGCCCGGCGACGATGAGGGCGACGGCCACGAGCCCGGTGAGCACGACGGCCCACCCGGGCATGTGCCACGAGTCGACGAACCAGGTGAGCTTCTGCACGACAGTGGTCGGCTCCTGCTCTTGGCCGCCGGAGAGCAGGAAGGCTTTGACTCCGCGCAGATGGTCGAGGAATCCTGCCGGGCCGAGTGCGATGAGTGCCGCGAGTTCCACCAGCAGCGTCGGCACACCCGCCATGACGAGCGGGAGCCATCCGCGGCGGAAGGTCGCACCGATGCGCGCCCATCCGGTTCCGGGTGCCAGTGCCCATACCGCCACGGCGAAGGCGGGCAGCGCGAGCAGGGCGATGAGCTTCGCCTGTACGGCGAGCCCGACGAGCAGCCCTGCCAGCCACGCGCGCTTCGGCAGCACGACCAGCGCCCAGACGATCAGGGCAGCCGCCGGGATCTCTCCGAGGAAGTCCGCGGGCCCCTGGATGGGCGACGGCGCACCGATCGTGTCGAAGACGAGGGGCACCGCGATCGCGAGCAGGCCGGCCCAGGTGCCGGCGATGCGGCGACCGAGCACCCAGAGGCCGACGAGCAGCAGCACCCAGTAGAGCAACGGCACCAGGCGGGCGCCGATCACCGGGTCGATCCCGATGCCGATGAAGGCCGCCGCCGGAAGCAGCACCGAGGGGCCGGTCGAGATCCGCGGGTCGAACGGGGTGAGGGTCGATCCCGAGAGGGCGCCGTCGCTCGTGTAACCCAATCCGTCGAGCAGGTTCAGAGGCACCGTGAGGTTGAAGGCCTCGTCTTCCCAGAAGCGCAGCACGAGCAGGCTCTGCAGCGCCACACCGACGTGGGCGACGACCACTGCCGTGAGGAGTGCCCAGAACAGCACCCGGCGCACGGTATGACTCATGATCCCGACGAAGCCGTGACCGTGGAGGGGCGACGCACGTCGCGCAGCGGGGCTCCCGGGCGCAGCGACCAGGTCCACACCTCGGTGAACGCATGGCGCACGAACGAGCGGAGTCGGGCGGGCGGCAGCGAGATGCGGCTCACACGGCCCCACATCGTGCCGCTGGCGGATTCTCCACGGCGTGGGATGCTGCGCACCGAGATGTAGCGCACGACGAAGCCCCCACGCGCCTCGGCGAGCGAGAAGTGCACGTGCGGCACGGTGGCCTCCTCAGGCACCGCGTCGACGAGGGTGCGGAGCGCCTCGGGGCGGTAGGCCCGGAGCGGGGTGTTGACGTCAGGGATACGACGGCCGGCCTGCAGCGCGATGAGAGCGCCGACGGCACCGGTGAGCACTCGGCGGAACCAGGGGTCGGTGCGGCCGCCGCGGACGCCATGCACGACATCCGCGTTCTCGTCATGCCACGCGCGCAGCAGGCGCGGGAAGTCCTCGCCGAGGAACTGTCCGTCGCCGTCGACGTGCACGATCACGGTCGGCGATGCGGCGAGACCGGCGCGGTAGGCGGCGAGGGCGGTGGGACCGTGGCCACGGTTCTCCGCCTGCACCGAGACCTCGACGTCGGCGATGCCGGCGAGGGAATCCGCGGTGCCGTCCGTGGAGCGATCGTCCGCGACGATGAAGCTGAGGCGGTCGCAGAACGGTGCGACGTGCGAGCGGATCTCGTCGAGGAAACCGCGGATGCCCTCGACCTCGTTGTAGGCCGGCATGACGACGGCGACGTGGGTGAAGTGCACGGGATTCCTTGGGCGCGAAGACGACGCGCAGGGTTCGAAGGCGCGCACCGAGTAGCCTAGTCGAGTGAATCAACCCTCCCGTCTTCGCCGCGTGGCGCGCCTGGGAAGCCGCTTCCTGATCGTCGGCGGGCTGAGCACGCTCATCGAGATCGGCGTCTTCAATCTGCTCGTCTACGGCCTCGATTGGGGCGTGGTCGCAGCGAAGCTCACCGCATCCGCCGTCGCTCTCATCAATGCCTACTTCGGCAACCGCGAGTGGACCTTCCGCCACCGCGATCGCCGCAGCCGCACGAGCGAGCTCGTGCTGTTCCTGGCCACGAACGCCGCCTGCACCGCACTCGGGGCCGGCATCGTGTGGGTCGGCGTCGAACTGGCGCATGTGATGCTCGGTCGTGAGCCCGGGGCGTTCGCCGTGAACTTCGTGAACCTCGTCAGCATCGGCATCATCGTGCTCGTGCGCTTCGCCCTGTACCACTGGGTCGTGTTCCGCACGAGCCCGAAGCGCGAGGCGGGCGAGGCCGCGGTCAGCTCAGACATACCGCGTCCCTGACCCCGACGCAGAGGCGCGGGATCAGGGACGGAGGATCAGCGGGGGAGGATCAGACCTTCGCCTTGACGCGGGCCTTGCCCCGACGCGGTCGAGTCGCGGACACGGGCAGCTGCACCGGATCCTGCTCCATCTGCGAAGACGAGCCATAGGTGTACGCGCCGTAGCCGTAGCTGTCGGGCCCCTTGGTCGGAAGCATCGTGACGACGGTTCCGAGCATCGAGACGCCTGCGGTCTCGAGCGTGCGGATGGCGCCGGCGAGCTCCTGCTTCTTGGTCTTGCCGGAGGCTGCGACGAGGATGACACCGCTCGTCTTCTTGCCGACGACGGCAGCGTCGGTCACGAGCAGGAGCGGGGGTGCGTCGATGAGCACGTAGTCGAAGTACTCCTCGAGCGAGGCGAGCGTGCGGTCCATGGCAGCCGAGCCGAGCAGCTCGCTCGGGTTCGGCGGCACCGGGCCGCTGGGCAGCACGTAGAGCTGGTTCGCGCCCCACTTCTGCAGGGCGTCTGCGAGTTCGACCTGGCCGATGAGCACGTTGGTCAGGCCGACGCCGCCCTCCATGCTCATGTAGTCGGCGACTCGGGGCAGGCGCAGGTCGCCGTCGATGAGCGCGACGCGCACACCCGTCTCGGCGAGGGCTATCGCGAGGTTCGCCGTCGTGGTCGACTTGCCCTCGCCGGGGCCCGAGCTCGAGACGACGAGAGTGCGCGGACCCGAGTCGACGTTGAGGAACTGCAGGTTGGTGCGCAGCGTGCGGAACGACTCGGACCGCGGGCTGCGGGGGTCGGCGTGCACGATCAGCGGACGCTTCTGCGCCTCGGGGTCGAAGGCGATGCCACCGAGCATCGGTCGGTCGGTGAGCTGCTCGATGTCGTGCAGCGTGTGGATGCGCACGTCGAGCACGTGACGCAGCACGGCGATGGCGATGCCGGCGGCGAGGCCGAGCAGCCCGCCGAGCATGACCAGCAGCGGGATGTTCGGGCTCGAAGGACGCGTCGGCGCAGTCGCCGGGTCGGTCACCGTGATGTTGACGGGGCTGGTGGTCTCTTCGGTCGCCGGCTTCTCGAGCGTGTTCTGCACGGCGTTCGTGAAGCTGATGGCGGTCTGGTTGGCGATCGCCGCTGCCGTCTCGGGGTCGGTGTCGGTGACCGAGATGTTGATCGTGACGGTGTTGAGCGGCGTCGTCGCGGTGACGCGCGAGGCGAGCCCCGACACGGTGGCGTCGAGACCCAGCTCTTCGATCACCGGCTCGAGCACGAGCCCGGTGCCGATGACGTCGACGTAGGTGGTGACCATCTGCCGGGCGAACGTCGTGCCCTGCACGAGGTCGCCGGTCGCGGCTCCCTCACTGCGCACCGAGACGTAGAGCTGTGTGGACGCGACGTACTTCGGCGCCTGGGTGAACGCATACGCTGCACCACCGATGAGGCCCACCAGAAGGAGGGCGAGCATGATGATCCAGTTTCTGTGCAGAATGCGCAGATAGTCGCGAAGTTCCACGCGGCAGGTCTCCTGAACGTCGGTGGTGGGGAGGAAGAATTCTCGTCATTCTCCCATAGGGGGTGGTCTTGCCCGGTCAGCGGGTCGCCTGCTGGTGCGTCGCACCGTAGGAATGTTCGCCGTATGCCGACTTGTCGACGCCGGTGGTGGGAAGCATGGTGACGATGGCGCCGAGCACCTTGGCGTCGACCTTCTCGAGGCTCTCGACCGCCGCGGTGGGGCGCGGCACGGTCGTGCGTCCGGCGGCCGCGACGAGCAGTGCGCCGTTCGCACGGGTGGCGAGAACGGCCGCGTCGGTGACGAGCAGAACGGGCGGCGCGTCGATGATGACGATGTCGAATGCGCGCTTGAGTTCGCCCATCAGCGACGACATGGCGGCCGAGCCGAGCAGCTCGGCCGGGTTCGGCGGAACCGTTCCGGCGGGCAGCACGAACAGTGCGCCGCGACCCCATCGCTGCATCGCATCGCTCGCGGCGATCCGACCGGCGAGCACGTCGCTGAGTCCGACACCGCCCTCGATCCCGAAGTAGTCGGCGACGCGGGGCAGTCGTAGGTCGCCGTCGACGATCGCCACGCGGGCTCCGGTCTCGGCGAAGGCGATCGCGAGGTTCGCGGCGGTGGTCGACTTGCCCTCTCCGGGGCCGGCGCTCGTCACGACGAACACCGAAGACTCGCCGCCGAGCGCCAGGAACTGGACGTTGGTGCGCAGCGAGCGGAAGCCCTCGGCTCGGGGATCCTTGCCGTTCGAGGCGACGATGAGCGGCTGCTTCGCTGCATCCGGGTTGAGTGCGATGGCCCCCAGCAGCGGCGCGGTCGTCGCGCGCTCGATGTCCTTCGTCGAACGGATGCGCGTGTCGAGCACCGTGCGCAGGGCGGCGATGCCGATGCCTGCGGCGAGCCCGACCAGCGTGCCGATGATGATCGACAGCCGGATGTTCGGTGCAGACGGGGCGGTAGGCACCTGGGCGGCCTGCAGGGTGTCGATGCGGATGGGGCTCGAGGAGTCGTCGGGATGCTTCTCGAGCTGCTGCACGACGACGGATGAGAAGCTCTCGGCGATCGCGTTGGCGAGTCGCGCCGCCTGGCTGGGGTTGCCGTCTGTCACGGTGACCGTGATCGCCAGGCTGTTGAGCTCGGCAGTCGCCTGCACGCGCCCGGCGAGCTGCGAGGGCTCGAGGTCGAGTCCGAGGTCGTCGATGACCGGCTGCAGCACGAGCGCGCTCGAGACGAGGGCGACATAGCTCGTCACCGCCTGCTGCGCGTAGGTGCGTCCGAGGTTCAGCTCGGCAGAGTCGCCGGTGGGCGACTGCGCCACGACGATCAGCTGTGCGGAGGACTGATAACGAGGTGCGGTGTTCAAGGCCATCAACGCGCCGATCGCCGCGCCGATCAGCGTCGCCGAGACGATGAGGACGACGTTTCGACGCAGAACGCGCAGGTAGTCGTGGATGTCCATGGTCTCCTGGGGGACGAAGGCAGGCGCAGATGTGCGCAGGTAGTCTGTCACGAGACTATCCACAATCCGCATCGGCCTTCACCGGGAAGCAGCCTCATGAGCACCCTCGCTGGACTCTTCGCGAACGACGAGCGCGCGCGTCGTGCCGACGTCGACGCCGGCGGCGACGACGCCGTCCGCACGCTCGACCATGTCGTCGGACCCCGCAGGCAGACGACTCCGCCGACGCGGGTCAACGTCGACACGACGCGCCTGGTCGCCCTGGTCGATGCCGCCGAGCGTGACACTTCTCCGGCTGCCTTCGCCCCGAGCGCTGCGACCTCGAAGGGGCGTCGGCGCCCCCGACGCATCGACTGGATCAACGTGTCGGCCGCCGTCCTCGCCACTGTGGTCGTGGTCGGCACGGTCGGGTTCGCCGGTGTGCAGGCGGCGGGAGCCTCTCCGGCGGCCGTCGCATCTCAGGCGCTCGACGAAGATCGCGCCGCGCTCGCCAGTGCCGAGCAGGGCATGAATGCCGCGCTCGAGCGCTTCACCACCGAGGTGACGACGGGTGAGACCCAGGCTGCCGCGGCTCGCTCGGCGATCCTCGGTCTGGATGAGACCGTCGTCGACGCTGCCGCACGATCGACCGCCGTCGCAGCGGCGGATTCGTACATCGCCTCTCTCGGCGGCGTCGTGCTTCCCGCCCTTCCCGAGCCGTACACGGCCACCGAGGTCGACGAGGAGGCTCTGACCGCCGTCGCAGCCGCCCTCGACGAGGTGCGCGAGCGGTCGGCCGAGGTCGACGATGCCGTCACCGAGATCCGCGCGCTGCGCACCACCGTCGAGCAGCGCGGAACGGTGTACCTGCAGGCGCTCACAACGTTCGCCGCGACGTTCACCGCTCGAGCCGCCATCGAGGTCGACGAGAATCCTGTGGCAGACCAGGAGTTCCGTGACGCGGTCATCGCGGCGGCCGCGACGCTCGCCACGGCGCCCCTCAACGAGACGAGCGGCCAGCAGGCGCTCACCGCGTATCAGGATGCGGTGCTGGCGCTGCGCGACGATGATCTGCGTGCGCGCATCGCCGAGGAAGAGCAGCGCGAGGCCGAGAACAACTTCAACAACAACAACAACGGCGGCGGCGGTGAGCAGGGCGGCGAGGGCGACGGCGGCACCACGCCTCCTGCTGAGACTCCCACCGAACCGGTGACGCCCCCGGTCGAGGGCGAAGACCCTCTGCCCTAAGCGCCCGCGACCGACAGACGAACGACCCGCACGACCTGGTCGATGGCCGGCACCAGCTGCTCACCGGAGCGCTCGTAGGTCGCCCACGAGCGGCGGTACGGGTCGACGATGTCGTCTTCGTCAGCGCTCGCCGGGGGAGCGGTCATTCCGCGACGCGCGGCGACCGCGGCGACACCGGCGCGCAGACGCGACGAGGGGTCGGTGTGCGCACTGGCGGCCGCGATGATGTCCTCGTCGGTCGCATCCGCTGCGAGACGAGCGAATTCGCGCAGGGTGAAAGCCGACCGCAGGCGGGCCGGTGCGATCTCGACGATGCTCCGGCGATGCTCGCGGGCCATCGCGAGAATCAGGTCGGGCGTCTTGAGCACCGCGGCGGTGAGCGGGCGCGAGCGATGAGCGGCCGCCGTCTCGGGCGCGACGCCGTACTGGATCGCCAGCTTCTGCGCCTCGGCCGGCATCGCGACGGCATCCAACCCGTAGGTGCCCGCGCTGTTCACGGTTCCCGGCAGGTCTGCGAGTCGTGCACGCAGCAGCTGTTCGGCCAGGGGCGAGCGGCAGATGTTGCCCGTGCAGACGGTGGTGATCTCGAACACGACGAACCTTTCGGATCGGTAGGGGAGTGAGGCCACTGTAACCGCTTACCGCCACGCGGCAGCGGGGTCACACGGGTACACAAGTGTATGCAACGATATGAATAGGCTGAGTGTCAGCTGGAATATCGCGCGGGGGGACGCGCTCACGGAGGGGTGATCGTTGTGACAGCGGACGTCGAAGCGACGACCAGTGTGTCTGTGGCTCAACATCGCCGGCGCGTTCTCGCCGCTATGGTCGATGCGCTCGCCTGGTTCGTCGGCGTCATCGCAGCCGTCGTGTTGCGATTCGAGTTCGAGATGACCCTGCAGATGTGGGGATCGACGCTCGCGCTCGCCGCGATCGCGGCGGCGATCCAGATCGGGCTCGGGTTCCAGTTCGCGCTGTACCGCGGCCGCAACACCTACGGATCGTTCGAAGAGGTGCGCACACTCGGGCTCTTCGTCACGATCGAGGCCCTGTTCCTGTCGATCTTCGTGGTGATCTTCGGCAACTACGTCGGCATTCCCCGCGGCACGATCTTCCTCGCCTTCCCGTTCGTGCTGCTCACGATGTTCGGTGTGCGCTACATCGCGCGCCTGATGATCGATCGCACTCGCAAGCCCGGCGACGAGGCCGAGCCCGCGCTGATCGCGGGTGCCGGCTACCTCGGCGACAACGTGGTGCGGAGCATCCTCACCGATCCCGCGTCACCCATCCGCCCCGTCGGAATGCTCGACGACGACCCCGCGAAGAAGAACCTGCGTCTGCGTGGAGTTCCCGTGGTCGGGCGCACGACCGACATCGCGGATGCCGCGAAGCGCACGGGAGCGACGGTGCTCGTCATCGCGATGGGAAGCGCCGACGGCGCGCAGCTGCGTCAGCTGACCGACCAGGCGGAAGCTGCGGGGATGAGCGTCTCGGTGACGCCGAGCCTCACCAACATCAAGTCGGGTGAACAGGCCCCGTCGGATCTTCGCGACATCAGCATCGAAGACCTGATCGGCCGCTACCCCGTCGACACCAACGTCGAACTCATCGCCGGGTACGTCACCGGGCGGCGGGTGCTGGTCACCGGTGCCGGTGGCTCGATCGGATCTGAGCTGTGCCGTCAACTCTCGAAGTACGGTCCGAGTGAGCTCATCATGCTCGACCGCGACGAGACGGGTCTGCAGCTCGCGCAGCTCGGCACATCGGGGCACGGACTGCTCGACACGAACGACGTCGTGCTCGCCGACATCCGCGAGCCCGAGACGCTGACCGAGCTCTTCCGCGATCGTCGCCCCGAGGTCGTCTTCCACGCCGCCGCGCTGAAGCATCTGCCGATGCTCGAGCAGTATCCCGACGAGGCCTGGAAGACCAACGTGCTCGGCACCCTCAACGTGGTGCAGGCTGCTCGGGCCGCGGGCGTGAGCACGTTCATCAACATCTCGACCGACAAGGCCGCGAACCCGACCAGTGTGCTCGGTCACTCGAAGCGCGTCGCCGAGAAGATCACCGCCTGGGCGGGTGAGACCACCGGCATGAGGTATCTGTCGGTGCGATTCGGCAACGTCATCGGCAGCCGCGGTTCGATGCTGCCGACGTTCCAGGCGCTCATCGAATCGGGTGGCCCGGTGACGGTCACTCACCCTGACGTCACGCGCTACTTCATGACGATCCCCGAGGCGTGCCAGCTCGTGATCCAGGCGGGGGCCGTGGGCCGCGCCGGCGAGGTGCTCATCCTCGACATGGGCGAGCCCGTGTCGATCCTCGATGTGGCCAAGCGCATGATCGCGATGTCGGGAAAGACGATCGAGATCGTCTTCACCGGGCTGCGCAACGGCGAGAAGCTGCATGAAGAGCTCGTGGGCGACCGCGAGACGCTCGAGCGGCCTTTCCACCCCAAGGTCTCGCACACCCGGGCAGACCCGATCTCGCCCGAGCGCCTCGACAAGGCCGGATGGAAGGCGCGCATGTTCTCTCACCCGCGCAACAACGACACGGCGATCATCACGCCGCTGCAGCTGGATCCGGAGACGACCTCGTGACCGATCGCATCTTCATGTCCTCTCCCGATGTCGGTCAGCTCGAAGAGGATGCGGTCGTCGCCGCGATGCGCTCCGGATGGATCGCCCCGCTGGGCCCTGACGTCGATGCCTTCGAGCGCGAGGTGGCAGAGCGAGTGGGAGTCGCGCACGGCGTCGCGCTCAGCTCGGGAACAGCGGCGCTGCACCTGGGGCTGCTCACCCTCGGCGTGGGGCCGGGAACCGTCGTCGTGACATCGACGATGACGTTCGCCGCGACCACCAACGCGATCATGTACACCGGCGCGGAGCCGTACTTCGTCGATGCCGACGAGGCGACCGGCAACATCGATCCGGTGCTGCTCCGGCAGGCGCTGCAGCAGCTTCGCGCCGCGGGCGAGACCGTCTCGGCGATCGTGCCTGTCGATCTGCTCGGCAAAGCCGTCGACTACACGAACATCCTCGAGATCGCCGAGGAGCACGACGTTCCCGTGCTCTCGGATGCCGCCGAGTCGCTGGGCGCCACGCACGCAGGGCGCGCGGCGGGGAGCTTTGGCCGCGCCTCGATCGTCTCGTTCAACGGCAACAAGATCATGACGACGTCGGGTGGCGGCATGCTGCTGACCGATGACGAGGCGATCGCGACGCACGTTCGCTATCTCGCCACACAGGCCCGGCAGCCGGTGGTGCACTACGAGCACACCGACATCGGCTACAACTACCGTCTGAGCAACCTGCTGGCCGCTCTCGGCCGCGCGCAGCTGTCTCGTCTCGACGAGATGATCGACGCGCGTCGCCGCATGCGCGAGCTGTACAAGCAGCTGTTCTCCGACGTCGACGGCGTCGAGGTGTTCGGTGCCGAGGGTGATGCGAACGACAACGTGTGGTTGACGTCGGTCCTGGTCGACGAAGCGACAACGGGGTGGGCGCCGTCAGACCTCGCCGCACACCTCGCAGAGGATGACATCGAGAGTCGTCCGCTGTGGAAGCCGATGCACCTGCAGCCGGTGTTCGCCGGATCCCGCGGTGTCATCACCGGCGCATCAGAGCGGCTCTTCGACCGCGGACTCACGCTGCCGAGCGGGTCTGCGCTGACCGACGTGCAGCGCGCACGGGTCACGACGCGCATCGCCTCGTTCCTCGGTGAGCGTGTCGCGTGACCGCTGCCGCCACCCGGCCGTATGACCTGATCAAACGTCTCATCGACGCCGCGGGCGCCGCTGTGGCTCTCGTCGCGCTCTCGCCGGTCATCCTGATCACCGCGGTATGCGTCGCCGTGAATCTCGGACGCCCTGTGGTGTTCCGCCAGCCTCGTCCCGGCCGAGGAGGCCGGGTCTTCACCCTGTACAAATTCCGCTCGATGCGCGAGGTGGACGCCGATCGCGGACGGATCACCGACGAGCAGCGCCTGACACGTTTCGGACGCATTCTTCGTGCGTCGAGTCTCGATGAGCTCCCGTCGCTCTGGAACGTCTTTCGCGGTGACATGAGCTTCGTCGGCCCTCGTCCACTGCTGGTCGAGTACCTCGAGCGCTACACACCCGAGCAGGCGCGCCGTCATGAGGTGCGTCCGGGCATCACGGGCCTCGCCCAGGTAAGCGGTCGCAATGCGGTCGCCTGGGAAGATAGATTCCGACTCGACGTGGACTACGTCGACCGCCGGAGCTTCGCGCTCGACGCTCGGGTGCTCGTCGCCACCGTCAGCTCGGTCGTTCGGCGTGAGGGGATCTCGGCTGAGGGGCACGCGACCATGAGCAAGTTCGGAGAGGCAGATGCCTGAAGACATCGTCGTCATCGGCGCCGGCGGGTTCGGGCGCGAGACGCTGGATGTGATCGAGGCGATAAATGCCGCTGCGGTCGAACCGATCTGGCAGGTGGTCGGCGTCGTGGATGACGCGCCGAGCGGGATCGATGAAGAAAGGCTTGCCGTTCGCGGTTACCGCCATCTCGGCGGCATCACCGAGAACCTGTCGCTTCTGGCCGCGAGCCGCCACGTGATCGCGATCGGATCGCCATCCACTCGTTCGCGCATCGCCGAGGCGCTCGGAGAGGCGAAGGCAGCGCCTGCGCTCGTGCATCCTGCTGCGGTACTCGGTTCTCAGGTCACGGTGGGGGCCGGCGTGGTCATCTGCAGCGGCGTCCAGATCTCGACGAACGTCCGCGTCGGCGATCACGTCCACGTCAATCCGGGCGCGATCGTCGGACACGACACCGTGCTCGATGCTTTCGTCTCGATCAACCCGGGGGCGGTCGTGTCGGGATCTGTGGAGGTCGGTGCGAAGACGCTCGTCGGGGCTGGAGCGGTGGTCCTGCAGGGCCTGCGCATCGGCGATGCTGCAACCGTAGGAGCGGCGGCCTGCGTCACGAAGGACGTCTCAGAGGCCCTGACCGTGATTGGTGTGCCCGCACGCCCGATCCGCGGCGATCACGATCGCAACATGATCGACTCGTAGTCGGCCGCGAGCTTCCGGTAGTTGCGGTTCTCCCGGATCCAACGAGCGCCTCGCTCACCGACCTCACGACGATGCTCGGGAGATGCGCCGGCGATCTGCCGGATCTCCTCAACGAGCGCCTGAGGGTCGTCCGCGGGAACGAAAACGCCTGAATCAGCTTCGTTCACCATCGACGGGTAGCCCGAATACGAACCGACGATCGGCTTGCCCGCAAGCATGTAGTCGATGAGCTTGTTGAGCGACTGGCCGAAGTCCCATACCCGAGAAGGGAATGTGGAGAAGTACAGGATGTCGAACTCCTGGAGCACACGCTGCACGGACGACCGTGGGACACGACCGACGAAAGTCAGGTTGTCCAGGGATCCATAACTGCGCTGGTACGCCTCTCGGAGGTCGCCGTCGCCGACGAGCACGAAGTGCAGGGTCGGGTCGTCGGAGAGAGCAGCGGCGCAAGCGAAGAACGCGTCGAGTGCGTTCGTGGTGCCAACCGTTCCCGCGTAGCCGATGAGGGTCTTGCCGCTCGGGATAGCCGATTCGCGGTATGCGGCCGGGAGCTCCTCCGTGCCGACATCGCCCTCTACATAACCCATGGGTATGCATTCCACGGCGCGGTCCTCGTTGAGCACCTCGGCGACATGCTCACGAAGGTTCGGCATGGTGCCTACGATCGCATCTGCCTTGCGGTAACCCAGTCGCTCCACCCAAGACAGGAGCCTGACGAGCGGATTCCGCGGTGAGAACCCGCCTTCTTCGATGATCGTCAGCGGCCAGATGTCTCGAACCTCGAAGATGAACTTCGCCTTGTATCGCCGCCGGAGCGCAAGGCCGGAGAACACGGTGAGCAGCGAGAGGCTGCTGCCGATGACGATGTCAGGGCGCTCTTTGAGCGCCTTGTGAGCGCGCAGCACCCCGAGTTCGAAATGAAGCCAACTGATCACTCGCTTCGCAGACTTCGCGCCGGAGAACATCATGGT
>NZ_JAGGPD010000101.1 GCF_018613995.1 Microbacterium sp. ISL-103
GCGGCCCGCCGGCGCCGGGCTCGCTGTCTTGACGGCCGTGCTCCCGGAACACCTGGCGGCGGCGATCATCGACCGCCTCACCCAGATGGCACGCGCCGTCATCGCGGGGCGCAGAGACCACGAACCCGTGCTCGAGCCGATCGACGACGGTGAGGACCCGATCTACCCCGACGACATCGCGCACGATGCCGCCTCCCGCAATGACTATGCGATCTTCGGAGACGGGACGTTCACCACCGATCCCACCGGCCCCGCCGTCGAGCACATCCCCGCAGACACTCGCACGATCGACCAGGTCAGAGCCGACCTGCTGATCGATCTTCTCCTGGCCGCAGAGCCCAGCAGCGCGAACGGTTCAGGACTCGACAACATCCGCGGCCGGATCCACGTCACTGTCGCTGCGACGACGCTCGCGGGCTGCGATGATCGCCCCGCCGAGCTCGACGGGCATGGCCCCCTGCACCCCGAGGTCGCTCGCGATCTTGCCGGCCGCATTCACGGCTGGTCCCGACTGTTCCTCGATCCGACGGGCCTGGTCGTCGAGACCGACAATTACGCGCCCACGGATGCGATGCGCAGATACCTGCGCGCCCGAGACCAGCACTGCCGGTTCCCGGGTTGCAGGATGCCGGTGCATCGCTGCCAGGTCGACCACACCTTCGACGATGCCAAGGGCGGAAGAACCGAGATCCACAATCTGGCTCACCTCTGCGGGAGCCATCATGTGCTGAAGCATCCCGATATCGCCAGCGAACATCGGTGGACAGCCCGCCAGCTCCCCGACGGCACCATCGACTGGTTGAGCCCGCTGGGCCGCACCTATCGCGACGACGCGAAACGACGGGTCATGTTCGTCTGAAGCTGTCTGCGCGCACGCGGCCGATACGAGAGCCGCAGGAGCAGGAGTCCGAGGCCGCGATCCCGTGAGTCAGTCGGTCGCGGCAGCCGCGGCAGCCGCAGCAGCGCGCGCCGCGATGGGCAATGCGGCTTCGATGCGCTGCAGCTCTTCCTCGCCATGGGCGGCGGTCAGGAACCACGCCTCGAAGACGCTCGGGGGCAGCGCCACACCCTGCTCCCGCATCGCGTGGAAGAACGGGGCGTACCGGAACGACTCCTGAGCCTGGGCCTCGGCGTACGTACGCGGCGCGGAGCCTCGGAACGATGCGCTGAACAGATTCCCCGCGTGCGCCACGGCGTGCGTCACACCGGCGTCGGTGAGCGCGGCGTCCAGAGCGCCCGAGACACGAGCGGCGGCCGCGTCGACCGTGGCGTAGACCTCGGGGGTGGCCAGGCGCAGCGTGGCAAGGCCTGCGGCGACCGAGAGCGGATTGCCCGACAGTGTTCCCGCCTGGTAGACGGGGCCCATCGGGGCGAGCAGGTCCATCACCTCGGCACGACCACCGAGCGCGGCCAGGGGCATGCCCCCGCCCACGACCTTGCCGAAGGTGAAGATGTCGGGCAGATAGTCCTCACCGGCCGCGGCCTGAAGGCCCCAGAAGCCGGCCGGATGCACGCGGAAGCCCGTGAGCACCTCATCGATGATCAGCAGCGCACCGTGCGCGTGCGCGGTCTCGGCGAGAAGGCGGTTGAATCCGGGCGTCGGTGGGACCACACCCATATTGGCGGCGGCAGCCTCGACGATCACCGCGGCGATGCGGTCACCGTGCTGCGCGAACACCTCGGCGAGCGCGTCAGGGTCGTTGTAGTCGATCACCAGCGTCTGAGCGGCGATGGGCGCGGGAACCCCCGCCGAACCGGGCAACGCAAGAGTCGCGACGCCCGAGCCCGCAGCCGCGAGCAGCCCGTCGGAGTGCCCGTGGTAGTGGCCGGCGAACTTCACGAGCAGGTCACGCCCGGTCGCGCCCCTCGCGAGACGGATCGCCGTCATGGTGGCTTCGGTGCCCGTCGACACCAGGCGCACCCGCTCGACAGGCCGGGTCTCGCCGAACCGCACGCGATCGGCGATCAGCTCTGCGAGCTCGACCTCACCCTCGGTCGGAGCACCGAACGACAGGCCGCGCGTGGCGGCCTCCTGCACAGCAGCCACGACCTCGGGCTGCGCATGTCCGAGCAGCGCAGGACCCCATGATGCGACCAGGTCGACGTACTCGTTGCCCGCGGCATCCGTCACCGTCGCCCCCTGGGCGGAGGCGAGGAACCGCGGGGTTCCTCCGACAGAGCCATAGGCGCGCACCGGAGAGTTCACGCCACCGGGGATCACCGCGCGGGCAGCGGAGAACAGGTCGTCATTACGGTCGGTCACAGCACACTCCTCAACGATGCGCAGCGCTCTGCGGCATCACGATCCAGGCTATCCCGCAGACCTGGGCGCAGGACTCAGATCGGCGCAGGACTCAGTCGTCGAACCCCAGCGAAGCCGGACGACTCGACTCAGTCGCGCAGCCAGCGAGCAGCTTCCGTCGCCCAGTACGTCAGGACGACGTCGGCACCGGCTCGTCGGATCGAGAGCAGCGACTCCAGGATCGACGCACGGCGATCTATCCAGCCGTTCGCTGCGGCCGCCTCGATCATCGCGTACTCGCCCGACACCTGGTAGGCCCAGACGGGGATGTGCACGGTGTCGCGCACCTCACGCAGTACGTCGAGGAAGGCCATGGCCGGCTTGACCATGACGATGTCAGCGCCCTCTTCCTCGTCGACGACCGCTTCGCGCACGCCCTCGCGGCGGTTGCCGGGATCGAGCTGATACGTGCGGCGGTCGCCCTTCAGCTGAGAGTCCACGGCCTCGCGGAACGGCCCGTAGAAGGCGCTCGCGTACTTCGCGGCGTAGGCGAGCAGGAGCGTGTCGGTGTAGCCGTCGGAATCGAGCGCCTCACGGATCACTGCGACCTGACCGTCCATCATCCCCGACAGCCCGAGCAGCTGCGACCCTGCACGTGCCTGCGCCAGCGCCATCGATGCATAGCGCTCGAGGGTCGCGTCGTTGTCGACAGACCCGTCGGCTGCGAGAACGCCGCAGTGGCCGTGATCGGTGAACTCGTCGAGGCACAGGTCGGTCTGCACCACGAGGGCGTCGCCGACCTCGGCGGCGAGAGCCTCGGTGGCGACGTTGAGGATGCCCTTCGGGTCATCTGCGCCCGAGCCCTGCGCGTCACGCACGGCCGGCACACCGAACAGCATGACGCCGCCGACACCCGCCTCGGCTGCATCGACAGCGACTCGGCGCAACGAGTCCAGGGAGTGCTGCTCGACTCCGGGCATCGATCCGATCGGCGCAGCCTCGCTGAGGCCCTCGCGCACGAAGAGCGGCAGCACCAGCTGACGCGGCTCGAGGGAGGTCTCGCGCACCAGGCCTCGCACGGCCGGCGACTGACGCAGCCGACGCAGTCTCACATCGGGAAAACGCATGGCGCCAGCGCGTCCGCCGCGTGCGGCAGGGTGTGGGCCGACACGGCATCGATGAGCGCGTCGACCGTCTGACGATCGGCGACGACCGTGATCGGCAGTCCTGCCTTGTCGGCATCCTTCGCGGTGCGCGGACCGATCGCCGCCAGCAGCGTCTCATCGGGGATCAGCGGGAACTGCTCGCGCACCTGCTCGGCGACAGAGCCACTCGTGATCAGGATCGCGTTGATGCGGCCGTTCTCGACATCGCGCTTGATGCGCTCGGTGACGGGCACGCCCACCGTGCGATACGCCACCACACTGTCGACGTCGTGGCCGGCCTCCTGCAGAAGGACGCTGAGCACGGGCTTCGCGATCTCGCTGCGCAGAGCCAGGATGCGACGCGGCTCGGTCTCGAGGGCGATGAGCTGCTCTGCCATGCCGGCCGCCGAGTTGTCTTCTTCGGGAACCATCGCGACCTCGTAGCCGACGGCCTGCAGTGCGGCCGCGGTCGTCTCACCCACCGCCGCGATCTTCGTCCGACGCGGCACGATCGCGCGGTGCGCGAACATCACGTCGACGGTGGTCGCGCTCGTCACGGTCAGCCAGTCGTACTCGCCGTCCTTGAGGCGGGCGAGCGCCACATCGAGAGCTGCCTGGTCGGTGGCGGCCGCGAAGTGGACCAGCGGCGCGCCGACGGGCACGGCGCCACGCGATCGCAGACTGGCGGCGACGCCGTCGCCCCACGGGCCTCCGCGGGGTACGAGGATGCGCCAGCCGTCGAGCGGTCGGTCCTGCTTCGAATTGGTCATGATGAGGAATGCTCTCGGGAGACGAGGTCGGCCGCCCCTTGCTCGAGCAGCCGATGGGCGACAACCAACCCGAGCTCGCGTGCTGCGCGCATCGGGTATGCACCATCGGCAGCATCCGCTCCGTTGCCGCTGCCGTTCCGACGAATATACTCCCCGTTCAGGGGTTCGGTGACGTCGAGGCCGATCCGCCGCCCGCCATCCGTGGCGTAGACGACCGTCCTGATGCGGATCTCGTCACCATCGACGACTGCGTGAGCCGCCATCGGCGCCTGGCATCCCGCATCGAGCCCTTCGAGCACGGCGCGCTCGACCGTGATCGCCAGTCGAGTGTCGCGGTCGTCGAGTTCGGCGAGAGCCGCGAGCAGCTCTTCGGGGGCATCCGTGCGGGTCTCGACGGCGAGCGACCCCTGCCCCGGAGCCGTCGGCCACTCGGCGAGGCCGAGCTCCTCCCGCCGGAGCGGGGAGTCCGTTCCGAGGCGCGAGAGTCCGGCCGCAGCGAGGATCACGGCATCCAGCTCACCGGAGGCGACCCGCTGCAGACGCGAATCGACGTTGCCGCGGATGTCGACGACCTCGGCGTGCGGAGCCCTGCGACGCACCTGGGCGATGCGTCGCGGAGATCCGGTGCCCACCTTGCTGCCCGAGCGCAGCTGGTGCAGAGGCGTGCCGCCGCGCGTGATCGCGACGTCGCGGGCGTCTTCGCGCACAGGAGTCGCGGCGATGACGAGGCCCTCGGGAATGGCGGTCGGCAGGTCTTTGAGGGAATGCACGAGGAAGTCGCATTCCCCCGCCAGAAGCGCCTCTCGAAGGCGGGTGGCGAAGATGCCCTGACCGCCGATCTCCGAGAGCGATGCGCGATTGGTATCGCCCTCGCTGGTGATCGGGACGAGTTCGACGGGCCGACCCGAGATCTTCTCGAGAGCGGTGGCGACATGACCCGACTGCGCCTGGGCCAGCGCGCTGCGGCGAGTGCCCAGTCGGATCGGGGTGGACCGGTTGATCGAGGTGCTCATGTCGGGCCTACTGCAGGACGTCCGCGATCTCGTCGAACCGGAGGCGACGTCCCGTGTAGAAGGGGATCTCCTCCTTCACGTAGAGACGCGCATCGGTGTAGCGAAGGTCACGCATCAGATCGACGAGCTCGGTGACATCGTCGGCCTCGAGCGGCAGGATCCACTCGTAGTCTCCGAGCGCGAACGCGGCGACCGTGTTCGCGATGACGCCCTTGAAGGCCGCGCCCTTGCGTCCGTGGTCGGCGAGCATCTTGCGACGCTCCTCTTCCGGGGCGAGGTACCACTCCGGCGTCCGCACGAAGGGGTAGAGGCACAGCCAGTCCTTGGGCTCCACTCCGCGCAGGAAACCGGGCACGTGGGCGCGGTTGAACTCGGCATCCCGATGCACGCCCATGACGTTCCAGACGGGCAGCAGCGACCGCAGCAGCTCGGTGCGGCGCAGGCGACGCAGCGCCTTCTGCAGCTCTTCGGCGGTGTCGCCGTGCAGCCAGACGAGCAGGTCCGCATCGGCCTTCAGACCGGAGACATCGTAGAACCCGCGAACCGTGACGCCGGAGTCCTCGACGTACGAGACGATCGTCTCGAGTTCGGTCGAGTCGGATTCGGTGACCGGGACGTTCGGGTTTCGTCGCCAGACGGCCCAGAGGGTGAAGCCGGACGGGTTCTCTTCGCGATCATCGGACATGGATCCAGTCTGCCCCCTTTGTGAAGTGGTCGCGAACGCGTGTCAGGATGCGGGAATCGGTCCTCTGTCAGCGCGAGAGCGCGCGGGCGATAGCCCAGACGGCACCGCCGACGACCGCTGCGACGCCGACAGCGGCGGCGATCGCCGCTGCGGGGTTGCGGTCGGCGAACACTCGGGCCTCGGCCGCGGCGCGCTTGGACGCCTTGTCGATGCGGCGAGGGAAGTTGCCCTTCACCTCGATGGCCGCGAGTGCCGCCTTGAGCTCGGCGCGAGCGGACTGCACGGGGTCGACGATGCCTGCGGGAACGGCCGTCTTGGGCAGCGACGTCACGATGTCAGAGTTGGTCATCGCCGGCCTCCTTCACGAGTCGGATGTCCTCGCCCACCGCCTGCGCGGGGTTCTTCCGGGCGAGAACCTTGCGGAACTTCAGAATGCCGAGCAGCGCGAACAGCAGCACGGCGAGGATGAGGATGCCGAGCACGGCCAGCGCCGAGAGCCACACCGGCCACCACGACGACAGACCCGCGATCGCGAACACCAGGATCACGGGCACGGCCCAGAACAGGAAGAACAGAGCGACCAGGAACCAGACGGAGCCGATGCCGGCGTCCTTCGCCGTCTTCGAGATCCACACCTTCGCGGCGTTGATCTCGGCCTTCACCAGGCCGCTGATCAGTTCGGGGAGGTCGCCGATGAGCGACAGCAGGCTGTCTTCTGCGCGGTCACGATATCCGCGGGGCATATCAGCTGCCAGACTTCGGAGCCGTCGAGCCCTGCGAGGCGGGCTTCTTGGCGGCGGGCTTCTTGGCGGCGTCCGACTTGGCGGCGCCGGTCTTCGCGGCGTCCTTGGCCTCGTCCACAGCGTCTTCGGTGGCGTCGACGATGTCTTCCGCGGCCTTCTTGCCAGCGGCGACGGCCGAATCCAGGCGCTGACCGGCGGTCTTGTCACCACCGCCGACGGACTTGACGACCTTCTGCACTCCGGTCCAGACCGCCCCGGGCACCGCGGCCGCCTTGTCGCCGACATAGCCCTTGACCTTGTCGACCTGATCCTGCACCTGATCGAGGTTCCAGACCTTGAGCCACTGGGTCTTGATCTGCTCGTAGCGCTCGCGTCCTGCGCGCGTTCCGATGACGTATCCCACGCCGAGTCCTACGACGAGTCCGATCTTCCCCTTCATGGGGTCTCCTCACGTTGTTCCGGTGTGAACGCCTGGGGGCGAACCGGCGGCTGGGCCGCCTGACAGGTGTCCAGCGTAGCCCCGTATGCCGAATTCGGCATCTAAAGACGTAGAGGGTTGACAGATGCCGTGTTCTCGGGTTCGCGCGGCAGAACCCGATCGCCGCACGATCAGTCCCAGAGCAGCTCGCGGCGGAGTCGATCGGCCTCGTCGCGCGCGTCCGGCACGACCTGGGCGAGCCCCGTGCCGGCGAGCCACGCGCCGACTGCGGCGATCCCCGGGACGGCGTGGACGGCCTCGCGAGCCGCCTCGCGCCGCGCTCCCGATCCGATGATCGACGCCGGCTGAGATTGCACGTACCTGGCCCGATGCGCGTCGACCAGATCGCTCTCGCTCAACGGAACGCCCAGAAGCGAGGATGCCTCGCGCAGTGCGAGCCGCGCCGCGGCGTCGTCGTCGAGCCCTGCGGTGGCCGCGGGCTCTCCCTGCGCACCGAAGGAGACGCGCACGAGATGTCGACCACCGGCAGCGGCGCGCACCCACTCCCATTTCGCTGTCGAGTGCGTGAGCGCCTTGGCGGTGTGGCTGCCCGGAACGGTCAGCACGCCCGTGCCCCGGGGGGCCCCGGTGAGAGCGGAGGCGGCGAGCAGCAGAGTGACGATCTCGATCTCCGGCGCCTCGGCCGCGTCGGTCTCGGCCAGCGCGGGAGCCACGGTCTCCAGCAACCGCCGCGCCGCTGTCTCGGACGTCGCGACGATGACCGCATCCGCCTCGAGGTCGAGGCTCTCCCGGATGCTCTCGGCACCGACAGCACCCTCATCGCCTGCACCCTCATCGCCTGCACCCTCATCGCCTGCGTCGAGCCGTGCCTCGGTCGCCACGGTCCAGGCGTCGGCGACCTTCGTGATCGCAGTCACACGCACGCCGGTGCGGACGATTCCGCCGAGCTTGCGGATGTCGGCGACCAGGGCGTCGACCAGCACCATCATGCCGCCGTCGATCCCCTCGACTGCGGCCCCCGGCGCCTTCGCGGCTCCGCCATCGTGAGATCCGCGTGCCTTCGCGGCTCGCTCGGCGTTCTCCAGCCGCAGCGCCTGCACCGCACCCGAGAGCGAGCCGACCCGGGTGAGCGCGGCATTGAGTCCCGGAGCTGCGATGTCGACATCGACGTCGTCGGGCGATGCCGAGTAGACGCCGGTCGTGACGGGCGCCACGAGACGATCCCGCACCTTGGCTCCCATGCGCGACGAGACGAGCTTGCCGAGGCTCTGGTTGTGACCGATCGTCAGCGGCGGACGGACGCGATCGAGATACGCGCGCCACACCCCCGACCATCCGATGATCCGCCTCACGTCCTCCTGGAACGGATTGGCGGGGATGCCCAGGATTCCGCCCACCGGCAGGGGCGCTGCCCCCACACCGGGGATGCCTGCGAGCCATGCGCTTCCCGCCGACGGCGCCACGATGCGATCGGCGAGACCGAGCTCGACGAGAAGCGCCCGCACACGGCCTCCCCGCGTCGCGTAGCTCTCCGCACCGGCATCGACCACGACGCCGTCGAGCTCGGCACGACGGATCGCGCCGCCGACGGCGTCCGCCTCTTCCAGCAGGGTGACGCGCATGCCGACCTTGACGCACTCGCGGGCGGCGATCAGGCCTCCGATGCCGCCGCCGACCACCACGATGTGCCGATGCGCCGCCCTGGCCGCAAGATCGGCGGGCTCGGCACGGGAGGAGCCCTCGGCACGGGAGGAGTCACGGTTCGCGGGCTGAGACGTCATGGGTCAATCCTGTCACCCGTCGCGCAGCGCGTCCTCGGGTGCGGGCCGGACAAACGAGGGTCAGGCCTCGACAGGTGCTGCGGCCTCGTGGCCCCCGCCGCGCTTGCGCACCTCGCGGAGCACCATCTGCTCGGGGCAGACGGTGGAGAGGAAGTCGCCGACCGACAGCGCCAGCCGTTCGCCGACGAGCGAGTAGAGGATGCGGTTGGCGTCGCGTCGTTCGCTGACGAGCCCCGCCTGGCGCAGCACGCTGAGGTGCCGCGAGATCGTGGGACCGCTCGCGGAGAACCTGGATGCGATCTCACCCGCGGCGAGCTCGCCCTCTTTGAGGTCCTGCAGGATCTGACGACGCGTCGGGTGCGCCAGCGCCGCGAAGATGTCGGACGCGCTATCTGTCATGTCTGCAATATAGCACTGTCGCTATATTGCAACCATGGGACGGACCTCTGAGAGGTGACGGCCCGCGGTCGTCAGATCGAGTGCACCAGCTCGACGATGCGGGTGAGCTGATCGGGATCCGTCTCGGGAGGCACACCGTGCCCCAGATTGACGATGTGACCCCTGGCGGCCCGTCCGCGCTCGACCACGTCGCGCACGTGCGCTTCGAGCACCGGCCAGGGGGCCGAGAGAAGAGCCGGGTCGATGTTGCCCTGCACCGAGACGTCGGGTCCGAGGATCGCCGCAGCCTCATCGAGAGGCAGCCGCCAGTCGACCCCGACGCCGTCGACGATGCCGTCGAGCCGCATGTCGTCGAGGAACGGACCGGTGCCGACGCCGAAGTGGATGCTCGGCACCCCGATCGCGTCGAGGGCGACGCGCGAGTGCGGGGCGACGAACGTGCGGTAGTCGGCGGTGCTCAGCGATCCCGCCCACGAGTCGAACAGCTGCACGACGGATGCTCCGGCGTCGCGCTGGATCTCGAGGAAGCGTCGCGAGACCTGGGCCAGCCAGCCGGCCAGACGGTTCCATGAGTCGGGGTCCGCGTGCATCATGGCCCGCGCCCGCAGATGCTCCTTCGACGGACCGCCCTCGACGAGGTAGGCGGCGAGAGTGAACGGCGCTCCGGCGAAGCCGATCAGCGGGGTGTCGCCGAGTTCTGCAGTGACGATGCCGACAGCCTCGGCGATCGCGGTGCCGTCGAGCGAGAGCGGGTCGATCGCCGTGATGCGGTCGACATCGGCCGCCGAGCGCACCGGGTTCGCGAACACCGGACCACGGCCGGGCTCGATCTCGACCTCGACGCCGGCGAGACGGAGCGGGATGACGATGTCGCTGAAGAACACCGCGGCGTCGACGCCATGACGGCGCACCGGCTGCAGCGTGATCTCGGCCGCGACGTCGGGCGTGAGGCAGGCGGCGAGCATCCGCGTTCCGACTCGCAGCTCGCGATACTCGGGCAGCGACCTGCCGGCCTGGCGCATGAACCACACGGGGGCTTGTTCGGGTCGGGGGCCGGTGAGGGCACGCAGCAGCGGAGCGTCGGAGAGGGCCATGCATCCATCCTCCCATCCGGTACGGAGCCGACCTGCATGAAGCCTCAGGTAGAATGATCCTGTGCTGCTGGTTGTCACGGCGAGTCACAAGACCGCCTCCTTCGAATTGCTCGAACGCCTGAGCCGCACCCCCGATGACGTCGCCTCCACCGTGGTGGATATGGCGACCTGCGTGCAGGGTGCGGTCGTTCTTGCTACCTGCAACCGTTTCGAGGCGTACGTCGAGATGGATGAGCCCGTCACGGCTGCAGGCGCGATCGGCGTCGAGGCGGTGCTCGAGGCCGTCGAGTCATCGACCGGCATCCGTGCCTCCGAACTCGACGGTGCTTATGAGGTGCACTCCGGGCGTCGCGTCGCCGAGCACCTTTTCTCCGTCGCCTCGGGACTCGAATCCGTCGTCTCCGGTGAGGGCGAGATCGCCGGGCAGGTGCGCCGAGCACTGAAGTCCGCTCGCAAGGAGGGCACCACCTCCCCCGAGCTCGAGCGTCTCTTCCAGCGCGCGAGCCAGGCACAGCGCAAGGTCAAGAACGTCACGGCCCTCGGCCGCGCAGGGCGATCGCTCGTGCGCCTCGCCCTCGAACTCGCCGACAGCCGTATCGTCGACTGGTCGGCCGAGCGCGTGCTGCTCGTCGGCACCGGCGCCTATGCCGCCGTCACCCTCGCGACGCTGCGCGAGCGCGGCGCTGTGAACATCTCGGTGTACTCGCCCTCGGGCCGCGCCGAGAAGTTCGCCGCGAAGCACGGCATCCGCCCCGTGGCCGCAGAGGACTACGCCCGCGTCGCCTCACGATCGAGCCTGCTGATCACCTGCACGACGACGACCGCCCCCGTGCTCACGCCCGAGCATCTGCAGGCTCCGACCGGAATCGCCCCCGAGGGCTGCCCCGTCGCGTCGCACAGCCAGATGGTCGTCGACCTCGGCATGCCGCGCAACGTCGACCCCGCCGTCGCCGCGCTCGAGGGCGTCGCGCTGCTCGACCTCGAGACCATCAGCCTGCACGCACCGCTCGAAGAACTCCAGGCGACGGATGCCGCACGCACCGTCGTACGCGAAGCCGCCGACACCTTCCATGTCGTGGGCAGCAGGCAGAGCGTCACCCCGTCTGTCGTCGCCCTGCGCTCGCACATCTTCTCGCTGCTCGAGTCCGAGATCGCGCGAGCCCGCGCCCGCGGCGACGAGGACGGCAAGGTCGAGCAGGCCCTGCGACACCTCACCGGCGTCCTGCTGCACACCCCCACCACCCGCGCACACGAGCTGGCGGCCACCGGCCGCGCAGACGAGTTCGCCGCGGCGCTGTCGACGCTCTACGGCCTCGAGCCCGCTCCGCTCGCCGCAGTGGACGACGCCGAGACCGCCTGAGTCGTCTTCTTCTCTGCACCGCCTGCCGGTTCCGGGAGATCTCCCCCGCCCTCGGTGACGCACGCCTTTCCATGAATGCTGCGGAGCCAGCGCTTCATATCGTCGACGAATGACAACTCGGATCGACCGACGCAGACTGGGAGCATGCTCGTGGACCCGGATGTGATCGGCATCATCATCGCGCTCTTCGCGTTCACCGCCACCGTGCTCGGCGGGGTCTCCCGCATGATCGCCCGTCAATCCCGAGGGCTGGAGGTGCGCTTCGACAGGATCGACGAGCGGTTCACGAAGGTCGAGACCGATATCGCCGACCTCCGAACCGAACTCAGAACCGAGATGGCCGACCTGAAGACAGAGCTCAAGACGGATCTCAAGGCCGATATCGCCGATGTCCGAATCTCGGTCGCTCGGCTGGAGGGCCCTCTCCCCAAGCTGCAGCGCATCTGACTCCGGTCGAGAGGGTGGGGGTGCGAGACTGGACGCATGGCCCTTCACATCACCGGAGACACTGCCGCAGACGCCCTGCTCACCGACAACCCGCTGGCGCTGCTGGTCGGGATGCTGCTCGATCAGCAGGTGCCGATGGAGACCGCTTTCGCCGGTCCCCTGAAGATCGAACAGCGCACCGGCGCGACCGACGCCACCGCGATCGCCGGCATGGATCCCGAGGCGTTCCTCGAGGCGTTCAAGACCACGCCCGCCGTGCATCGGTTCCCGGGTTCGATGGCCGCTCGCGTGCAGACGCTGTGTCAGGAGATCGTGGATCAGTGGGGCGGAAGCGCCTCCGCGATCTGGACCGAGGGCGATCCGACCGGCGCCGAGGTACTCACACGACTCAAGGCGCTGCCCGGCTTCGGAGAGCAGAAGGCGAAGATCTTCGTGGCACTGCTGGGCAAGCAGTACGGTTTCACGGGAGCAGGATGGCGAGAGGCGGCGGGCGACTACGGCACCGACGGCTCGTATCGCAGCGTCGCCGACATCGTCTCTCCCGAGTCGCTCACCAAGGTCCGCGAGCACAAGAAGGCGATGAAGGCAGCGGCGAAGGCGAAGGCATGAATCCGACGGGTGATGATGTCGCGGGCCTCATCGCCCGCTCGTCTCCGGCGGTGCGCCGCCGGGACGCCGAGACACTCACCGCCCTCATGCAGGAGATCACCGGCCGCGAGCCGCAGACCTGGGGCACGATCATCGGCTTCGGCAGCTGCCATTACCGGTACCCGACCGGCACCGAGGGAGACGGTGGTCTTCTGGGGTTCGCCCCGCGCAAGGCGGCGACGACGATCTATCTGTTCGACGGTGTCGACGCTCACTCCGTGGCGCTCGAGAAGCTCGGCCCGCACACCACGGGTGTCGGATGCCTCTACATCAAGGATCTCGAGAAGGTCGACCTCGACGTACTGCGCGGCATCCTCGAGCGTTCTCTCGCCTGGGTCGAGGCGGGCGGCACCGATCAGGTGCAGCTGACTGTCACCGGCTGACGAAAGAGGCCCGCCGCCCTCTCGGACGACGAGCCTCTCGTTCGGATCTTCCGACCTCACGCGCCCTTGAGGCGGTCGGCGAGGTAGGCGTGCAGCTCATCGATCGAGACGCGCTCCTGCGCCATCGTGTCGCGGTCGCGCACGGTGACGGCACGATCGTCGAGCGAGTCGAAGTCGATGGTGACGCAGAACGGCGTGCCGATTTCGTCCTGACGGCGGTATCGACGACCGATCGCGCCCGCGTCGTCGAAGTCGACGGCCCACGAGCTGCGCAGCGTGTCGGCGACCTCGCGTGCCAGCGGCGACAGAAGCTCGTTGCGGCTCAACGGCAGCACGGCGGCCTTGACAGGTGCGAGACGCGGATCGAGCTTGAGCACGGTGCGCACGTCCGTGCCGCCCTTGGCGTTGGGCACCTCTTCTTCGCGGTAGGCGTCGACGAGGAACGCCATCATGGCGCGGGTGAGACCGAACGACGGCTCGATCACATACGGGGTGTACCGGTCGCCGGTGGCCTGGTCGAAGTAGGTCAGGCTCTGGCCCGACGCCTCGCTGTGGCTCGACAGGTCGTAGTCGGTGCGGTTGGCGACGCCCATGAGCTCACCCCACTCCTTGCCCGTGAAGCCGAAGCGGTACTCGACGTCGATCGTGCCGGCGGAGTAGTGCGCCCGGTCGTCTTCGGGCACGTCGAACTGACGCATGTTCTCGGGATCGATGCCCAGATCGATGAACCAGTTCCAGCACGCCTCGACCCAGTGCTCGAACCACTCCTGCGCCTCGGCGGGCGGCGTGAAGAACTCGATCTCCATCTGCTCGAACTCGCGGGTGCGGAAGATGAAGTTACCGGGGGTGATCTCGTTGCGGAACGCCTTGCCGACCTGTCCGATGCCGAACGGCGGCTTCTTGCGGCTGGCGGTGAGGACGTTCGAGAAGTTCACGAAGATGCCCTGCGCCGTCTCGGGACGCAGGAAGTGCAGGCCGGACTCGTCGTCGACGACTCCGAGATAGGTCTTGACGAGGCCGGAGAAGGACTTCGGCTCGGTGTACTGGCCCTTGGTGCCGCAGTTGGGGCACGGCACGTCGGCGAGGCCGTTCTCAGCCTTGCGGCCCTTGCGGGCCTCGAAGTCCTCGATGAGGTTGTCGGCACGGAAGCGCTTGTGACAGCTCAGACACTCGACCAGAGGGTCGGTGAAGGTGGCGACGGGACCCGACGCCTCCCAGACGCGCTTGGGCAGGATGATGCTCGAGTCGAGCCCCACCATGTCGCCGCGACCGCGCACGAAGGTCTGCCACCACTGGCGGCGGATGTTCTCTTTGAGCTCGGTGCCGAGGGGCCCGTAGTCCCACGCGGACCGCGAACCGCCGTAGATCTCACCCGCCTGGAAGACGAACCCGCGGTGGCGGGCAAGGGCGATGACCTTATCGAGACGGGACTGTTCGGCCACGGTGGCTCCAATGGTCGCAAGTGGGAAAGCCCGTGATCACGGGCACATCAATCCTATCCGCGACCGGTTCGCGCACGGACCCTGACCGGGGGCCCCGCCCTCAGGCCGTGAAGAGGTAGCCCTTGTCGACGTCGAACCCCGCGAGCGTCAGGCCGCTGCCCAGCAGCCCCTCCATCTGGGCGCGCAGACGCGTGCGCCACTCGTGCGCGGCGTCCGGGTCTTCGACGCGGATGGTCTCGATGTCCGACGGGATCTCGAGCGTCTCGACGACCTGATCGGATGCCGGAGGCTTCGCGATGTCGGCGAGAGCCCATTCGACATCGAGGCGGTCGCTCTCATCGCCCGCATCCCCTCCGCCGAAGATGCCGTAGCGATTGACCGAGTATCCGGTCACCCGTGCGCCCAGCACCGTGAGGAAGAAGTGCGCGTTGCGGGCGACCAGCGGATCGAACGTCCAGGTGATGCGTCCGACGTCGTTGGAGAACGCCCACTGGCGCTGGTGCTCCTTGAGCTCGCGACCCCAGCCGCGGCCGCGGTACTCGGGCAGCAGCGCGGTGATGTGCGAGTGCATCGCCCGGCGTCCGGGGGCACCGAAGAAGGCGATCGACGCTCCGACCATCCGTTCCTCTCCGCCTTCGGCGTCGAAGAGCCCGACGACGTAGTTGCCCGATTGCTGCAGCGCACGCAGGGTTCCCGCGTCGATCACACGCTCGGGCCCACGGATGGAGTCGAGCAGGCTCTGCGCGTCGATGATGAGTTCAACGGTGTCGAGATCACGGATGGTTCGCACGACCCCAGTCTGCCCCTACCGCCCCCGATTTCGGAATCCGGCGGCGAGACCGAGTGGGGAATCGTGCGCCGACCGGGCGTACCGTGGAGGCATGGCACGCAGCGACACGACGGAAAAGTCGTCCGACACCCGGTTCTTCGGGCAGCCCTGGGCGCTCGTCCACATCTTCGGTGTGGAGATGTGGGAGCGGTTCAGCTTCTACGGCATGCAGGGCATCCTGCTGATCTACCTGTACTTCTCGGTCACAGAGGGCGGCCTCGGACTCTCGCAGGCCGTGGCGGGTGGCATCGTCGGCGCGTACGGCGGGTCGGTGTACCTCTCGACGATCCTCGGCGCCTGGATCGCCGACCGGATCCTGGGCTCGGAGCGCGTGCTGTTCCTGAGCGCCATCGTCATCGTCGCCGGGCACGTCGCCCTCGCCCTGCTCCCGGGATTCCTCGGCGTCGGCGTCGGCCTCGTGCTCGTCGCGCTCGGCTCGGGCGGACTCAAGGCGAACGCGACCTCGGTCGTCGGCACGCTCTACAGCGCGGACGACACGCGCCGGGATGCCGGATTCTCGCTGTTCTACCTGGGCATCAACCTCGGCGCCTTCCTGGGTCCGATCCTCACCGGCATCCTGCAGTCGTCGCTCGGCTTCCACTACGGATTCGGGCTNNCGGGCGCAGGGCGCTGCCGGACGAGGCCCGACGCGTGCCCAACCCGCTGCCCTCGTCGCGCTACCCGCTGGTCGCGATCATCGCCGTCGCAGCGGTCGCTCTGATCGTCGTGATGGGGCTCATCGGTGTGATCAAGGCCGACAACCTCTCGGACATCGTCATCATCGGCACGATCATCGCGGCGGTGGCGTACTTCGCGGTCATCCTCAGCAGCCGTCGGATCGATGCCACCGAACGCTCCCGGGTGTGGGGCTTCCTGCCGCTGTTCGTCACGAGCGTCGCCTTCTGGTCGCTGTACCAGCAGCAGTTCACGGTGCTCACGGTGTACTCCGACGAGCGCCTGGACCGCAACATCTTCGGCTTCGAGATGCCCGTCTCGTGGGTGCAGTCGATCAACCCGATCTTCATCATCATCCTGTCCGGTGTCTTCGCTGCCATCTGGACGCGCCTCGGCTCGCGCCAGCCGTCGACGCCGGTGAAGTTCGCGCTCGGCGCGATCATCATGGGGTCGGCGTTCCTACTCTTCCTGCCCTTCGCGGGGGGCGGCGCGAACTCCACTCCGCTGATCGCGATCGTGGGCATCCTGTTCGTGTTCACCGTCGCCGAGCTGCTGATCTCTCCGGTCGGGCTCTCGGTGACCACGAAGCTGGCCCCGAAGGTGTTCCACACGCAGATGGTCGCGCTGTTCTTCCTCTCGATCGCGCTCGGCACGGCGATCTCGGGCTGGCTCGTGCAGTTCTACGATCCGAAGAACGAGGTTCCCTACTTCTCTATCCTCGGGGCGATCGCCATCGTGGTCGGACTCGGCCTGCTGTTCGCGGTGAAGCCCGTGCTGCGGCTCATGAAGGGCGTGAGCTGACGTCGCATCCGTCGCCGCGCGCGCCTCGGACGTCGGAGACGCCGATAGCCTGAAGCAATGGGAGAGAACGATGATCGCGCGCGCAGAAGACTCTCCCGGACATCACCCAAGTGGGCGATCATCGCGGTGCTCGCCTTCGCTGGGCTCTGCTCGTCGTTCATGTTCACGCTCGTGGTGCCGCTGCAGGCGGAGCTCCCTCGACTGCTGAACGCGTCTCGCGAGGACACCACCTGGGTCGTCACGATCACCCTGCTCGTCGCCGCCGTCGCCACCCCGATCTCGGGCCGACTGGGCGACATGTACGGCAAGCGCCGCGTCGTGATCGTGCTGCTCGGGCTGCTCATCCTCGGCTCGTTGATCGCCGCACTGTCGGGCTCGATCGTCGGCGTCATCATCGGGCGAGCGCTGCAGGGCGCCGTGACCGGCGTGGTTCCGCTCGGCATCGCGATCATGCGCGACGTCCTGCCGCCCGAGCGCCTCGGCACCGCCGTCGCCCTGATGAGCGCGACCATGGGTGTCGGCGGAGCGATCGGCATGCCCGTCGCCGCCCTTCTGGCGGTCAACGCCGACTGGCACTGGCTCTTCTGGCTCGCCGCGGCGCTCGGCGTCGTCGGCCTCGCTCTCGTGCTGCTCCTGATCCCCGAAGACGTGCTGCGCTTCCCGGGGCGACTCGACGTGCTGGGCGCCATCGGCCTCGCGATCGGCCTCACCGGCATCCTGCTTTTCGTGTCACGCGGCGCGGAGTGGGGCTGGACCGCACCGCTCACGCTCACGTGCATCGTCGGCGGAGTCGGCGTGCTGCTGATCTGGGGCTGGTACCAGCTGCGCACCACCGATCCGCTGCTCGACCTGCGCGTCGCGGCACGCCCCGCCGTGCTCTTCACCAACATCGCCGCGATCGGCATGGGCTTCGCGCTCTTCGCCTCGAACGTGACGTTCCCGCAGCTGCTCGAGGGGCCGGCCGCTTCAGGCGCCGGCTTCGGACTCGACATGGTCTCGGCCGCACTCGTGATCATGCCGGCGGGTCTCGTGATGATGGTGATCTCGCCGCTGTCGGGCTGGCTCGAGCGCACCGTCGGCCCGCGCCCCCTGTTCACCGTCGGCGCCGGCGCCATCGTGCTCGCGTACGTCTTCGTGCTGCTGTGGTCGAGCGAGGTGTGGCACATCCTGGTCGGCAATCTGCTGATCGGTGTCGGCATCGGATTCACCTTCGCCGCCATGCCGATGATCATCATGCGCTCGGTGCCCGCGAACGAGACCGGCGCCTCGAACGGACTCAACGCCCTCTTCCGCTCGGTCGGCACGTCGAGCGCCTCAGCCGTCATGGGCGGAGTGCTCGCCGCGATGAGCGTCGACGTCGGCGGCGTCTCGGTGCCCACCCGCGCGGCCTTCGATCTGTGCTTCTGGCTCGCGATCGCCGCCGGCATCGTCGCCCTCGTGCTGTCGCTGTTCATCCCCCGCCAGCGGGCGGCCGAACAGCATCCGTCGCTGCCCGGCTGAGCACCCCAGACGGTCGGTCAGAACACCCGCGGTCAGAACACCCGCGGATCGGGATCGGCCGACGTGGGCGGACGGAGACGTTCCGGCACAGGCCAGGGCAGCACGTACTGCGAGGTCGGCGGACGGCTGACATCGCCGAAGTCGTCGACCTTCACAACGATGCGCCCCGGTGCGCCGTCGTCGTCGGGGGTCACCTCGAGGATGCGGACGCGCAGCGGGCGGTTGCCTTCGCCCTCCAGCATCCACGGGTCTGCGAGCCACGAGATCCCGTGCTCCTCGAGGGCGGCTTCGGCGTCGAGCCACTCCGTCGCATCGGAGGCTGCCCGACCGAGCACGTCGACGGCGATCCACGCGTCGCCCTCAGGGTGGATCCACCCGAGCAGCTCGCCGTCGTCGCGGCGATGCGGAGTCCAGTCGGGGCGGGGCATGCCTCCAGGCTAGCGAGGCCGCGCAGGGCCCGCCCGGCGGATTCAGTGCGTGTACTCCATGAGCTCGACGCCGAGCACGCGGAAGGCGTCGTGCGCACGCAGACGATGGGTGATCGACAGGTCGTCGAAGCAGACGATCAGCGAATACGCGACGCCGGCGCGGGGCCCGGCGAGAACGCCCGCCTCTGCACGCACGCCGCGGTCGCGTCCGGTCTTGTTGATGAACAGCAGTCCGTGCGCGTCGTGGTCATGAGCGAAGGGATCGAGTCCCGTCGACGCCGCGACGAGGCTGAGGTCCTGATTGAGGCTGAGCCACTCAGACACCTGAGCGCTCACCGATGCTCCGACCGCCTTCGAGTTCACGAGAGCCGAGAACAGACCCGCGAGCTCCCGAGCGGAACCGACGGCGACCTGGGGTGCATCGTCGGGTCCGCGCTCATCACGGAACCGGTCGAGCAGCGCCGTGCGGCGGAGGCCGAGCGACTCGATCCGCTGTCGGACGCGGTCGTGCCCCACCCGCTGCAGCAGCGCATTCACCGCGATCGGGTCGCCCGCGGTCGCGGCGAGCACCGCCAGGTCTTCGAGCGGAAGCGCCGGGGCATGAAGATGACGCCAGAGCCCCGACGTCGACACGGGGTCGACCGAGGTGCGCTCGACGATCTCGAGCGGGTCGAGGGTGCCCGCCTCGAAGGCCGCCGCGACCTCGATCAGCAGGGGCACCACGCCGACGCCGGCGACGGGCATCGTGACGTGATCGTCTCCGGCGAGGACGTGCACGTGACTGTCGAGATCGACGACGTGCACCGACACCNNGGCGGCCCGCGGCGGCGCGCCGCGGCAGGCGCCGGCTGGTCCGCTGAGAGCGGCGCAGCGAGGCCAGGGAGGGGCCGTCGACAGGCTCGGATGCACCCACGCGTGATCCTTAGAAGGGGGGTTGGATTGGCGGGATGCTGCGGGGTCCGTCCCCCACAGCACGGATATCGTAACCCCCTCAGGTGAGGATGCCCTACATACTCCGGCAATCGGTCATCAGATCGTCACGCGGCCGCAAGCAGGGCATCCGGGGTCACCTGATCGGGCGACCGAGATACGTCACCAGATCGTCACGCGCGAGTGCTGCGGGAGCCACAGGGCGTCGGACTCCGTCACGTCGAACACCTCGTAGAACGCGTCGATGTTGCGGACGATCTGGTTGCAGCGGAACTCGTTCGGCGAGTGCGGGTCGATCGTCAGCAGACGCAGGGTCTCGGCGTCGCGGCTCTACTGCTGCCAGACCTGCGCCCACGAGAGCAGCAGGCGCTGCACCCCGGTGTAGCCGTCGATGACCGGGGCCTCAGCGCCGTCGAGGGAGNNTCTCGCCGATCGTCAGCGCGCCGTTCACATGGTGCTCCGCATCGAGGCCTTCGGGCACCAGCGCGTCGTACTGCGCGATGAGGGCCTTGGTGCGCTCCTCGAACGCCGAGCGATCGGCATCCGTCCACCAGTCCTCGAGCTTGCCGTCGCCGTCGTAGCGGCTGCCCTGGTCGTCGAACCCGTGTCCGATCTCGTGGCCGATGACCGCACCGATGCCGCCGTAGTTCGCTGCCGCGTCGCGCGATGCGTCGAAGAACGGGTACTGCAGGATCGCCGCGGGGAACACGATCTCGTTCATCGAGGGGTTGTAGTACGCGTTCACCATCTGCGGCGGCATGTGCCACTCGTCGCGGTCGATCGGCTTTCCGACCTTGGCCACGTTGCGGTCGTGCTCGAAGATCGCCGCACGCCGCACGTTGCCGAACAGGTCGGCACGATCGATCTCGAGGCTCGAGTAGTCGCGCCACACCGAGGGGTGGCCGATCTTGGGGGTGAAGGAGTCGAGCTTGGCGAGCGCGCGCTCACGGGTCTCGGCGGTCATCCACTCGAGATCGGTGATGCTCTGCCGGTAGGCCTCGATGAGGTTGTCGACGAGCTCGTCCATCGCGGCCTTGGCCGTCGGCGGGTAGTGCCGCTCGACGTACACCTTGCCGATCGCCTCGCTCAGCGCGCCCTCGGTGACCGAGACGCCGCGCTTCCAGCGCTCGCGGATCGAGGGCACCCCGGTGAGCTCGGTGCCGTAGAACGAGAAGTTCTCCTGCACGAAGTCGTCGGTGAGGTACGGAGCGGCGGCATGCACGACCTGCGCCCGCAGCCACGCCTTCCAGTCGTCGAGGCGCTCGGCCGTGAGAAGCGACCCGAGCCCTTCGAGGAAGCTCGGCTGCGAGACCACGACCTCGGCGAACGCTTCGGGGTGCACGGGAGCGACGGCATCGCGCCACGGCTCGAGGTCGACGCCAGCGAGCTCCTGGATCTCGGCCCAGCTCTTGAGGTTGTAGGTCGCGACGGCGTCGCGGCTGCGCACGTTGTCCCAGTGGTGACCTGCGAGCTCGGTCTCGAGGGCGATCGAACGCTCAGCGGTCGCCGCGGCATCGGCGATGCCGGCGAGGGCCAGCAGCCGCTCGAGGTGCGCACGGTACGCCGCTCGCGTCTCGGAGAAGGTGTCGAGTCGGAAGTAGCTCTCGTCGGGCAGAGAGAGCCCGGACTGCACCACGACGGGAAGGTAGCGCTCGGGGTTTCCCGGGTCGCCGTCGACGTAGAAGCCGATCAGGTGCGCGCGGCCGTCGCGATCGTACGCGCCCACGGTGCGCAGGAACGCGGGGATGCCGTCGATCGCGTCGATCTCGGCGAGGGTGTCGGCGAGAGGCGCGGCCCCCGCGGCAGCGATCCGGTCGGTGTCCATGAAGCTCGCGAACAGGTCGCCGATCTTGCGAGCGAGCGTGCCGTCTTCGGCGTCCTGCGACTCTTCGATGATCGCGCGGACGTCTTTCTCGGCCTGCTCGGCGAGCAGATGGAACGAGCCCCAGCGCGCCTTGTCACCCGGGATCTCGGTGCGCGAGAGCCACGCGCCGTTGACGTGACGATAGAGGTCGTCCTGCGGGCGGATGTCGGAGCTGAACTCGGAGGTCTCAAGGCCAGAGGGAAGCACGTCGGTCATGCGAACAGCCTATGCGTCGCTCCGACATTCGGCAGGGAGCGGGCAGGTCGGTGCCCTCGTGCGCTCAGTCCCTGCGGCGGATGCCGAAGCGCCGACGGCGCGGCCGCTCGGGCACCTCCGGCGCACGTGCGGCGAGTCGGGCGGCTCGGCGTCGCGCCCAGGCCACGACCTCGGCGTCGATGTCACGGGGAGCGGTGACGACGGGCGGTCCGCCCTGCAGCTGGCGACGCGCCTCGACGACCCGACGATTGAAGTCGACGAGGACGTCGCGCACATCGGACTCTCGGCCGAGCAGGTCGAGCTGGTCGTCGAGGTCTCGATCTTCGGTGCGCAGCAGGATCGCCGGCGGGCCCAGACCCGTCAGATTCTCCTGCTCGATCTTGCGGCGGATCCACCAGTCCGGATCGTGGTGCGTGCCGATGCCCTCCAGAGGCTTGCCCGCACCCGGGAGGTCGTCGAAGTCGCCCCGGCGGATCGCGACCTGGATGGCCGTCTCGATGAACGCCGCCCGGTCGGTGGCTGCCCCGATGCCGGGCGGGGAGCCGGATTCGGCATCCTCCTCCGAGTCGGCCTGCTGCCGGCGAGCGCGATATCTGGCCGCCGCCTCGCGTGGATCCGTCATGATGCACCTCCGTCGCATCCGGTTCCCTCCAGGGTACGACCGGCGACGCAGGCCGGCGCCGGAGCCTGCAGACCATAGGCTCGGAGGATGACCGAGCGCACCCTCAACCGCGAGATCCTGCGCCTCGCGGTCCCCGCCCTGGGTGCGCTGATCGCGGAGCCGGCCTTCCTCATCGTCGATGCGGCCCTCGTCGGCCATCTCGGCACCACCCCGCTCGCCGGACTCGGCATCGCCGGGGCCGTGCTGCAGACGATCGTCGGGCTGATGGTCTTCCTCGCCTATTCGACGACGCCCGCCGTCGCCCGGCTGTTCGGCGCGGGTCGGCCGGGAGACGCGGTCTCCGTCGGCATCAACGGGATGTGGCTGGCTCTCGCGATCGGAGCCGTGCTCGCCGCAGCCGGCGCCGCATCGTCGCCCTGGCTCGTCTCGCTGTTCGGCGCGAGCGACGCCGTGGCCACCGAGGCGAACGCCTACCTCGTGGTGTCGATGTGGGGTCTGCCCGCGATGCTCATCGTCTTCGCCGCGACGGGACTCCTGCGCGGAATGCAGGACACGATGACGCCGCTGTGGATCGCCGGCCTCGGCTTCGGCGCGAATGCGCTGCTCAACGTCGTCTTCATCTACGGATTCGGCTGGGGCATCGCCGGTTCTGCGGCCGGGACCGTCATCGCGCAGTGGGGCATGGTCGGCGCCTACGTGCTGGTGATCCGCCGACTCGCCGCCACGCACCAGGCGTCTGCACGGGCACGGCGCGAGGGCATGGGCAGCATGGCGCGCTCGGGCGGCTGGCTGTTCCTGCGAACAGTGAGCCTGCGCGCCGCGCTGCTGGCGACCGTCGCGGTCGCCACCGGGATCGGCACCGATGAGCTCGCGGGCTGGCAGATCGTGTTCACGATCTTCTCCGCCGCCGCCTTCGCCCTCGATGCCCTCGCGATCGCCGCGCAGGCGCTGATCGGCAAAGAGCTCGGCGCCGGCGACGAACGGCAGGTGCACCGGGTGCTGACACGCACGGTCGCCTGGGGTGCCTGGTTCGGCGTCGTGGTCGGCGCGCTCATCGCGGCCCTCTCCGGCGTGATCGGCATCGTCTTCACCGGCGACGCCATGATCGCCGCCCTCGTTCAGCCCGCCCTGCTGATCCTCGCCGTCGCCCAGCCGATCGCCGGCGTCGTCTTCGTGCTCGACGGCGTGCTCATGGGCGCGAACGACGCCCGCTATCTCGCGATCGCCGGCGGGCTCAATCTGCTGCCGTTCCTGCCCGCGCTCTGGATCATCGCGGCGAGCGGCGTCGACGCGGCACCGGGCCTGATCTGGCTCGCGGTCGCATTCTTCGGCGTCTACCTGCTCGCGCGGCTCGGCACCCTCGGGTGGCGCGTGCGCTCGGGACGCTGGCTCGCGGCCGGCGTCTGACGACTCGACGCACTCGGTCCGGCGTCAGCCCGCGTGCCTCCGGCACCACTCGTACATGATCACGGCGGCTGCGGCGCTGGCGTTGATCGACCGCGTCGAGCCGTACTGCGTGATCTCGATGTGGGCGGATGCGGCGGCGAGCGCAGCATCCGACAGCCCGGGGCCTTCCTGACCGAACAGCAGCACGCAGCTCTGCGGCAGCTCGGCGCGGTCGACGGGCACCGCGCCCTCGACGTTGTCGACGGCGATGATCGGGATGCCCTCGGCCGCCGCCCAGGCGGCGAAGGTCTCGACGTCTTCGTGGTGCACGACGTGCTGGTAGCGGTCGGTGACCATGGCGCCGCGCTTGTTCCAGCGGCGCCGGCCGATGATGTGCACTGTGTCGGCGAGGAACGCGTTGGCACTGCGCACGATCGAGCCGATGTTCATGTCGTGCTGCCAGTTCTCGATGGCCACGTGGAACGGATGCCGCTTCGTGTCGAGGTCAGCGACGATCGCATCCATGCGCCAGTAGCGGTAGCGATCGATCACGTTCCGCGTGTCTCCGGCGGCGAGCAGCTCAGGGTCGTACCAGGGCTCGATCGGCCAGTCGGGCTCTCCCCCGGGCCACGGCCCCACCCCGTATCCGGGCTGCGCCGACGCCTCGCCTGCCTGCACCGCATCCGCGGGCGTCTGCTCGTCCATCCCGTCAGGCTATCCGCCGCCTCCGAGGAAGATATTTAGGTGCGCCGAAATATCCGCTACGATTTCGGCATGCCTAAAAATGCCGCCCTCAGCGAGACGACCCCGGCGATCCGCGCCACGGCACCGCGCAGTCTGTGGCTGCTCGGCCCCGCACTGGTGGCCGGCGTCGCGTATCTCGACCCGGGCAACGTCGCGAGCAACATGACCGCCGGCGCCCAGTACGGGTATCTGCTGGTGTGGGTCGTGGTGGCCGGCAATGTGATGGCCTGGCTGATCCAGTACCTGTCGGCGAAGCTCGGGGTCGTCACGGGCCAGAGCCTGCCCGAGGTGCTGGGCACGCGGCTCACCAAGCCGTGGGCCCGACGCGCCTACTGGCTGCAGGCGGAACTCGTCGCGATGGCGACCGATCTCGCCGAGGTGATCGGCGGAGCGGTGGCGCTCTATCTGCTCTTCGACATCCCGCTGCTGCTCGGCGGAGTCATCACGGGCGCCGTGTCGATGATCCTGCTGGCGGTGCAGAGCAGGCGGGGGCCGCGCCCGTTCGAGTTCGTGATCATCGCGCTGATGGCCATCATCACGGTCGGCTTCATCGCAGGGCTCTTCGTCGCGCCGCCCGACGCCTCGAGCGTCGTGGGCGGTCTCGTTCCCCGCTTCGAAGACACCGGTTCCGTGCTCCTCGCCGCATCCATCCTCGGCGCGACGATCATGCCGCACGCGATCTACGCCCACTCGTCGCTGACCAGGGACCGGTTCGGATCGACGACGACGGATGCCCCGACCGAGGCCGCGCGAACCGAGACCGCCCGCATCCGGCGCCTTCTCACCGCGACGCGGTGGGACGTGTCGATCGCGATGCTGATCGCGGGCACCGTGAACCTCGGCATCCTGCTTCTGGCCGCCGCGAACCTGGCCGGAGTCGAGGGCACAGACTCACTCGAGGGTGCTCACGCGGCCCTCGCCGCAGGACTCGGTCCGGTCGTCGCGACGTTCTTCGCCGTGGGCCTGCTGGCCTCCGGGCTCGCGTCGACCTCGGTCGGCGCCTACGCGGGCGCCGAGATCATGCACGGGCTGCTGCACGTGCGAATCCCGCTGCTCGCCCGGCGTCTGGTGACGCTGATCCCCGCGCTCGTGATCCTCGGGCTGGGCGTCGACCCCACGCTGGCACTCGTGCTCAGCCAGGTGGTGCTGTCGTTCGGCATCCCGTTCGCGCTGATCCCGCTCGTCGCCCTCACAGCGCAGCGCCGCACTCTCGGCGTCTGGGCGAACCGCGTCTGGACGACGACGGCCGGAATCGTGGCGTCGGTGCTGCTGATCGCCCTCAACGGCGCCCTGCTCTGGCTGGTGCTGACCGGAGCCTGAACCGACGACGCAGAACCGCCCCGAGTCGGCACGGGAAGAGTCGACTCGGGGCGGCGTTCTGTCACCGCAGGATCAGCGGTGCCGCGCGCGTCAGCGCTTTCGGAGGTTCTCCGTCCACGTCGAGACGGCACCGTCGGCGATGCGATACCCGGCATCGGGAACCGCGACCACGGTCACCTCGCCGGTGACCTTGACCTTGCCGTTCCGCGCCTCGACCTGCTCGCCGTTGACGTAGTACGTGATCCCCGCGACCTTCGTCGGCACCTTCACCTCGTCGCGAGCGGTGCCCGGCTTGTCGGTGAAGGTCGGAGCCTTCGGCGTCGTCGGCGTGGTCAGCACCGGCACCTGCGACCAGTCGACGTCGCTCGCCAGGTAGAACGAGGTGTACGCCGGCTGGTTGTACGTCGTCTGCTGACGAGCGGTCTCGACGCGGTACTGCACGTCGTGCATGAGGGTGGTGAGCTTGTGCGTGGTGGGCTCGGTGGTCGTGTAGAACCGCAGCGCGGTCGAATCGGCCGTGCGCACGAGCAGCTCCTCGCGCCAGTCGCCCAGCACATCGGCGACCAGCGACGGGTTGCCCTTCGTGCCGTTGTTCGTGAGGGTGCCCGAGGCGGTCAGCACCGTGCCCCTGGTCCAGTCGTCGATGGTCGGCGTCTGGGTGCCGCTGCCGTTCACGAGCTGAGTCGTCAGGTCGCCCGCCCAGCGGATCGACATGTTCGTGCCCGGCGTCTCGGCCTGCAGCACCTCGCCGGTCGCACTCAGCAGACCACTGCCCTCGGTGCCGCCGGGCATGCTCGACCACACCTCGATGCCGGGCACGTCAGGCCGCACGTCGCCGATCATCGCCCGGCCGGTGTCGCGCCCGGAGTATGCCCCGAAGAGGGAGTCCCCCGTCGCGG
>NZ_JAGGPD010000102.1:0-6764 GCF_018613995.1 Microbacterium sp. ISL-103
GACATCGTGCGACTCCGACACCTCGCCTCTCACACGTCGGGAATCTCGGAACCGCCGCTCGACACGGCCCTGCCACTCCGCCACGAGCTGCTCACCCGCGGGCGCGACTTCGCAGCGGGAACCGCGTCGCGTTATTCGACGGTGGCATTCGAGGGCATCGCCGCGCTGATCGAGCATGCGACGGGTGCGACCTGGGATGCCGGCACGTTCGACTGGGCCCACCGCATCGGCGCGATCGGCCTCACGCTCGACACCGCGCAGTCGGTCGGCGTTCCCGACGCGGCAGCGGGTGGCCTCGACCTCGACCGCTTCCACGCGACGAGGGCACCGGGCGCAGGGCTCCTGGGCAGAGCCGAGGACCTCCTGCATCTCGGCGCCGAGCTTCTGCGCATCGGCCGCGGCGAGGGCGACGGCATCCTCTCTCCGGCCGGACTCGCCATGATGCGGCGACCGCTGACCGGCGACATCCCCCGACTCGACCCCTATCCCGCCGAGCGCGGACAGGACTGGGGTTTCACCTTCAACCTGCGCTCTCGCGCTCCTGGCCTCGTCGACCGCGACGTCTTCGGCCACGGCGGATGGGCGGGCACCGAGTTCTGGGTGCACCCGGAGGCGGGGATCTGCTGGGTACTGCTCACCAACGCGGCGGTGCGCCCGGGTGTGGACGCCGACGAACTGGACAACGCGGTGGTCACCGCCCTGTAGTCAGTCGGGCTCGCTTGACAGAGGATCGCCCCCTGTCTAGTGTTGACCACATTGAATGAAACGATTCAAAACCTCGATGAAGAGAGAACACCCATGACCCGCGTCGCGTTCCAGTTGCAGGTGCGTCCTGAACTGCTCGACGAATACCTGGCCCGTCACTCGCCCGTCTGGCCCGAGATGCTGGCCGAGATCGCCGCCGCAGGGCGCCGCAACTACTCGCTGTTCCTCGCTGACGGCGGCAGGTTGACCGGCTACTACGAGGTCGACGACGATGCCGCGGCGCAGGCCTACCTCGCCGCCTCCGCCGTCGCCGCACGGTGGGAGGCCGAGATGAGCCGCTTCTTCGTCGGACTCGACGGACGCCCCGACCAGGCCGCCACCGCACTCACCGAGGTGTTCAACCTCGAAGACCAGCTCGCCGACACCGGCGAGCTCTCCGCATCAGATATCGACAACCGCAACGACACCGAAGGCAGCGCCTCATGAGCATCCTCTCGTCCGACAACCTCGCAGCTCTCGAGCAGCAGGGCATCGAGCTCCCCAGCTGGGCGTTCGGCAATTCCGGCACCCGGTTCAAGGTGTTCGGAACCCCCGGCACGCCCCGCGACCCGTGGGAGAAGATCGCCGATGCCGCGCAGGTCAACAAGTACACCGCGCTCGCGCCGTCCGTCGCCCTGCACATCCCGTGGGACCTCGTCGACTCGTTCTCCGATCTGCGCACGTACGCGGAAGACCTCGGCGTGACCCTCGGCACCATCAACTCCAACACCTTCCAGGACGACGACTACAAGTTCGGCGCCTTGACGCATGAAGACCCGACGATCCGCCAGAAGGCGATCGACCACCACCTCGCCTGCATCGACGTGATGGACGCCACGGGCAGCCGCGACCTGAAGATCTGGCTGGCCGAGGGCTCGAACTACCCGGGCCAGGCAGACCTGCGCGGCCGCCAGGACCGCCTGCAGGAGGCGCTGCAGCAGATCTACGCGCGCCTCGGCGATGATCAGCGCCTCGTGCTCGAGTACAAGTTCTTCGAGCCGGCGTTCTACCACACCGATGTTCCCGACTGGGGTACGTCGTACGCTCAGGTCTCGTCGCTCGGCGACAAGGCGATGGTGTGTCTCGACACCGGCCACCACGCTCCCGGCACCAACATCGAGTTCATCGTCATGCAGCTGCTGCGCCTCGGCAAGCTCGGCTCGTTCGACTTCAACTCGCGCTTCTATGCCGACGACGACCTCATCGTCGGCGCGGCAGACCCGTTCCAGCTGTTCCGCATCCTGTTCGAGGTCGTGCGCGGCGGCGGCCTGAACAACCCCGACG
Source organism: Microbacterium sp. ISL-103 (assembly GCF_018613995.1). GTDB lineage: Bacteria > Actinomycetota > Actinomycetes > Actinomycetales > Microbacteriaceae > Microbacterium. Next base: position 2,029 of record NZ_JAGGPD010000102.1, read on the forward strand.
TGGCCTTCATGCTCGACCAGTGCCACAACGTCGAAGACAAGATCCCCGGTCAGATCCGCTCGGTGCTCAACGTGCAGGAGATGACGGCGCGCGCGCTGATCGTCGACCGCGACGCCCTGACCGCGGCGCAGAAGTCCGGCGACGTTCTCGCCGCGAACGCCGTCTTCATGGACGCCTTCTACACCGACGTGCGTCCGGCCCTCGCCGAGTGGCGTGAGTCGCGCGGGCTCGCCGCCGACCCGATGGCGGCCTACGCCGAGTCGGGCTACCAGCAGAAGATCGCCGCGGAGCGCGTCGGCGGCGTGCAGGCCGGCTGGGGCGCCTGAGCCCGCACCCTGACCCGTCGGGATGCGGGAGCCGATCCCCGCATCCCGACGCCCCACCGACAGAAGGACGGATGCTGTGAGCGATCAGGTGCTCGACGGACCGCACGGCCCGCTGCGTGTGCGCGTCTACACGCCGATCACCCCCGCGGGCCCCGGCCTCGTCTGGGCGCACGGCGGCGGATTCGCGGCCGGTGAGCTGGAAATGCCCGAAGCCCACTGGGTCGCGCAGAGCTTCGCCGACCGCGGCATCGCCGTGGTGTCGGTCGACTACGCGCTCGCCCCCTTCCCGCGCACCTGGGCCGCAGCAGCCGGAGCGCCCGAGCGCGACGGCGTGCACTACCCCGTCGCCTCCGACGAGGTCGAGGCCGCGTTCCGCTGGGCTGTCGAGTCGGATCTCGCCCGCGGCCCGTGGGCCATCGGCGGAGCCAGCGCCGGTGGCAACCTCGCCGCGGGTGCGGCGCTTCGCCTCAGCCACGGCACGGGTCCGAGGCCCGCGCTCGCGGTGCTCGCCTATCCCACGCTGCACGCCGTGCAGGGAACCCCGGATGCCGGCCTGCGCTCAGCCCTCGACGCGAATCCCGACGCCGACGTGTTCGGCCCGGAGCCGGTGCGCGGGATGTACGAGAACTACCTGGGCACCCCGGCCGAGAGCGGCGACATCTACGCCGTGCCCGGAACGGCATCCGTCGCCCAGCTCTCGCACTTCCCCGCCACGATCATGATCAACGGCGAGGTCGACGAGCTGCGCGTCTCGGGTGAGGCGTTCGGCGCCTCGCTGCGCGACGCGGGCGTCGAACTCGATATCTCGACCGAGCCGGGCACCCGCCACGGCCACCTCAATCAGCCCGAACTCGCAGCGGCGACAGCATCGATCGATCGCTTCGCCGCCCGCATCCTCGCTACGTCTCCAGAGAACAAGGAACAGCCATGACCAACCCCACCGCCGCCGCCCTCATCGAGCGGTCGAACCGCCTGGGCGCCGACCCGAAGAACACCAATTACGCCGGCGGCAACACCTCGGCCAAGGGCACCGAGACCGACCCCGTCACGGGTCAGCCGGTCGAGCTGATGTGGGTCAAGGGCTCGGGCGGCGACCTGGGCACGTTGAAGGAGCAGGGGCTTGCGGTGCTGCGCCTCGACCGCATGCGCGCACTCGTCGACGTCTACCCGGGCCTTGACCGTGAAGACGAGATGGTCGCCGCGTTCGACTACTGCCTGCACGGCAAGGGCGGCGCGGCTCCGTCGATCGACACCGCGATGCACGGCCTCGTCGACGCCGCGCACGTCGACCACCTGCACCCCGACTCGGGCATCGCGATCGCGACCGCTGCAGACGGCGAAGCGCTCACCGCGAAGATCTTCGGCGACAAGGTCGTGTGGGTGCCGTGGCGCCGCCCCGGCTTCCAGCTCGGACTCGACATCGCCGCGATCAAGGCACAGAACCCGCAGGCGATCGGCACGATCCTCGGCGGCCACGGCATCACCGCGTGGGGCGACACCTCGGAGGAGGCCGAAGCCCACTCGCTGTGGATCATCGACACCGCGGCCTCCTACATCGAGGCGAACGGCAAGTCCGACCCGTTCGGCGGTGTCCGCGCCGGCTTCGAGGCACTTCCCGAGGCCGAGCGCCGCGAGCGCGCAGCGGCCCTCGCCGGCACCATCCGCGGCATCGCCTCGACCGACAAGCCGATGGTCGGTCACTTCACCGACTCCGACGTCGTGCTCGACTTCCTCGCGTCCGACCGCGCGCCCGAGCTCGCGGCTCTCGGCACCAGCTGCCCCGACCACTTCCTGCGCACCAAGGTCAAGCCGCTGATCCTCGACCTGCCCGTGACGGCATCGGCCGACGAGCAGATCGCCCGCCTGCACGAGCTGCACACCGAGTACCGCGCCGACTACCAGGCCTACTACGACGCGCACGCGACGAGCGAGTCGCCCGCGATCCGCGGCGCCGACCCGCTCATCGTCCTGGTCCCCGGAATCGGCATGTTCTCGTACGGCGCGAACAAGCAGACCGCCCGCGTCGCCGGCGAGTTCTACGTCAACGCGATCAACGTGATGCGCGGCGCCGAGGCGCTGTCGACGTACTCCCCCATCTCCGACGCCGAGAAGTTCAACATCGAGTACTGGGCGTTGGAAGAGGCCAAGCTGCAGCGCATGCCGAAGCCGAAGTCGCACCAGGGCCGCATCGCCTTCGTGACGGGAGCCGCCAGCGGCATACGGCAAGGCCATCGCCACCCGTCTCGCTGCCGAGGGGGCCTGTGTGGTCATCGCCGACCTCGACCTCGAGAAGGCGCAGGCGGCCGCTGCCGAACTCGGGAACACCGACGTCGCGATCGGCGTCGCGGCGAACGTCGCCGACGCGGATGCCATCCAGGCGGCGCTGAACGATGCCGTGCTCGCATTCGGCGGCGTCGACCTCGTGGTCAACAACGCCGGACTCTCGTTGTCGAAGCCGCTGCTCGAGACGACCGAGAAGGACTGGGACCTGCAGCACGACGTCATGGCCAAGGGCTCGTTCCTCGTGTCGAAGGCCGCTGCACGCGTGCTGATCGACCAGAAGCTCGGCGGAGACATCATCTACATCTCGTCGAAGAACTCGGTCTTCGCCGGCCCGAACAACATCGCCTACTCGGCGACGAAGGCCGACCAGGCGCACCAGGTGCGACTGCTCGCGGTCGAACTCGGCGAGTTCGGCATCCGCGTCAACGGCATCAACCCCGACGGCGTCGTGCGCGGCTCGGGCATCTTCGCCTCGGGTTGGGGTGCGAACCGCGCAGCCACCTACGGCGTCGCCGAAGAGGACCTCGGTCAGTTCTACGCCAACCGCACGATCCTCAAGCGCGAGGTCGTTCCCGAGAACGTGGCGGATGCGGTCTACGTGCTCACCGGCCCCGAGCTGAGCCGCACCACGGGCCTTCACATCCCGGTCGACTCCGGCGTCGCCGCGGCGTTCCTGCGATGACGGTGCGGTCCGTCGCCGCCGTCGACCTCGGGGCGACCAGCGGTCGCGTCATGATCGGGCGGATCGGCGACGGCCGGCTCGATCTCGAGCTCGTCTCGCGGTTCCCGAACGGGCCCGTCGAGCGCGAAGACGGCCTGCACTGGGACTTCGGCGCGCTCTACGAGCATGTCGTCGCGGGGCTCGCCGAGGCCGTACGCCGAGAGCCGGGCATCGAGAGCATCGGAATCGACTCGTGGGCCGTCGACTACGGCCTGCTGAAAGACGGCGAGCTTCTCGCCGAGCCGTTCCACTATCGCGACGAGCGCACGACTCGGGGCGTCGCCGAGGTGCACGCCGAGGCGCCGTTCGCCGAGCTGTACGGGCGCAACGGACTGCAGTTCCTGCCGTTCAACACGCTCTACCAGTACCGCGTCGACGCCCGCCTCGCCGATGCCGACACCGCCCTGCTGATCCCCGACCTCATCGCGTTCCTGCTCACCGGAACAGCTGTGGCCGAGCGGACGAACGCCTCGACGACGGGCCTCTTGGGTGTCGAGACGGGCGAGTGGGACGCGGAGCTGACCGAGCGCCTCGGCATCCCGTCGAGCATCCTGCCCTCTCTCGTCGATCCCGGCGAGACGATCGGCACGCTGCGACCCGAGCTGGCCGAACGCATAGGCACGCAGCTGCCGGTCATCGCGGTCGGCTCGCACGACACGGCATCCGCTGTCGTCGCCGCTCCCCTGTCGACCCCGCACTCGGCCTACATCTCGTGCGGCACCTGGGGCCTGGTCGGCGTCGAGCTGACCGAGCCTGTGCTGACGGATGCCGCGCGCGAGGCGAACTTCACACACGAGCTCGGCGTCGACCGCCGCTACCGCTTCCTGCACAACGTGACAGGGCTCTGGCTTCTGAGCGAGACCGTGCGCGCGTGGGAGACGGAAGACGGAGCGTCGATCGACCTGCCGGAGCTGCTCGCTGCGGCATCCGCGGTCGCGGGCGACGTGCCGCTGTTCGACGCGAACGACTCCTCGCTCAGCGCCCCGGGAGACATGCCCGCGCGCATCGCGGCGCTGCTCGGATCGGACGCACCCTCGACGCGACCCGCCTTCGCCCGGTCGATCGTCGAGTCGATCGCGACGGCGTTCGCGGATGCGGTGCAGGCGGCCGCCGATCTGTCGGGGCGCGAGCTCGACAGCATCCATCTGGTGGGAGGCGGCTCGTTGAACCGTCTGCTGTGCCAGGCCACGGCCGATCGCACCGGTCTTCCGGTATTGGCCGGTCCCGTCGAGGCGACCGCACTCGGCAACGTGCTCGTGCAGGCGCGCGCCCTCGGTGCCGCCCCGGCTTCTCTCGACGAGCTGCGCGCCCTGGTCGCCGCAACCCACGACCCCGAGCGCTTCGACCCGCGCTGACCCGGTCACACGCTCCCTGACCCGCACCCTCCCGCTCTGACCCGCACGCAC
>NZ_JAGGPD010000102.1:7022-17311 GCF_018613995.1 Microbacterium sp. ISL-103
CGCCGAGCTCGCCGGCTTCGAACGTGTCGCCCTCTTCGCCGGTGATGTCGCCCTCGATCAGCGCCTTCGAGGCGAAGGCTGCCAGGTAGCCGAGGTCGGCCGGGTTCCACAGCGCGAACGCGGTGACGGTGCCGTCTTCGACGTACTCGCGCATCTGGTTCGGCGTGCCGAGACCGGTGATGGCGACCTTGCCCTTGTAGTCCGAGGTCGAGACGTAGCGCGCGGCAGCAGCGATGCCGACCGTGGTGGGCGAGATGATGCCCTTCAGGTTCGGGTGGCTCTGCAGCAGGGCCGCGGTCTTGTCGAACGACGTTTGGTCGTCGTCGTCACCGTAGACGGTCTCGACGATGGTGATGTCGGGGTACTCGCTGGCGGCGTACTCCTTCATCAGGTCGATCCAGGCGTTCTGGTTGGTCGCGTTGGCCGATGCCGACAGGATCGCGACCTCGCCGGCTCCGCCGATCTGGTCGGCGATGAGGTCGACCTGCACCTTGGCGATGCCCTCGGAGTCGGCCTGGTTGATGAACAGGTCGCGGCACTCGGGGTTGGTGTCGGAGTCGAAGGTGACGACCTTGACGCCCGCGTCACGCGCCTCGTTCAGCGCGTCGCAGATCGCCTTCGGGTCGTTGGCCGAGACGACCNNCAGCCGGGCCGACCTCGGCGAACGTGCCGCCGAACTCGTCGACGGCGGTCTTGCCGCCCTCGCTCGAGGTGTCGAAGTACGGGTTGCCGAGGTTCTTAGGCAGGAACGTGATGGCGAGGTTGTCGGATCCGCCTTCGCCCTCAGAGCCCGAGCCGCCGGAGCCGCCGCTGGTGTCGGCGCAGCCGCTCAGCACGAGCGCTGCGGCCACGGCGACCGCCGCGAACCCCGCGATCTTCTTACGTGCAAACGTCATTGTTCTTCCTTTCGTGATGATCACCGCTGGCGGGTGCCGGCGATGTGAGGCTGCCTCATGGTGCGGGAGAGGCTGCTACGCGGAGCGGCGGACCGGTCTTCGCACGGACGCGCTGCGCCCAGGCGAGGACGCTGGCTGCGACGACCGAGAAGATCAGCAGACCGCCGGTGATGATGTTGATGACGTCGGAGGTGACGCCCGCGAGGCGCAGGCTGCTGCCGAGGACTCCGATGAGCAGCACCGCGGCGACGACACCGTGCAGGTGTCCACGGCCGCCGAAGACCGAGACGCCGCCGAGCACGACGGCCGCGATCACCTGCAGCTCGAGCCCCGTGGCGTTGTCTCCTCGGGCGCTGCCGAAACGCAGCGTGTAGAAGATGCCCGCGAAGGCTGCGACGACGCCCGAGAGCACGAACAGGATGAACTTCGTGCGCTCGACGTTGACGCCCGAGAATCGCGCTGCGTCCTTCGAGAGTCCGATCGCGAACACCCCACGGCCGAACGGCGTGAAGTGCAGAAGCACGACGAACAGCACGAGCAGGACGAGGAACGGGATCACGATGTACGGGATGGTCGTTCCCGCGATCTTGGCTTTCGCGAGAGCGGTCCACGTCTCGGGGAAGTCGGTGACGGCCGTGGTGCCGAGCAGACCCACTGCGAGACCGCGGAAGAGCGCGAGCGTGCCGATGGTGACGGCGAGCGAGGGCAGTCCGACGATCGTCACGAGGAAGCCGTTGAACGCTCCGCCGACGACCCCGACGACCAGGGCGGCGAGGGCCGCCACCTCGAACGGCGCACCCGACTCGGTGAGCACACCGGTGACGACGCTGGCGAGTCCGACCATCGATCCGACCGAGAGGTCGATCTCTCCGGTGATCATCACGAGGGTCATCGGCAGGGCGATGAGCAGGATCGGCGCGACGTCGAGCAGCAGGTAGTTCGCGGTGATCGGCTGCGCGAAGCCGCGGATCGAGACCGCGGCGACGATGGTCACCAGAACCAGCAGGGCGATGATCGCGAACTCGCGGTTGATGAAGACGCGTCGCCAGAGCGGACGGTCGTAGTCGCGGATGACGCGCGTCGACGTGGTCGTCGTTGTCGTGGTCATGATTCGTCCCTCGCCTCGATGAGCTGGCGTCTCTGTCTGACCGCGAGCACCCGGTCGAGCACGATGGCCCCGATGATGAGCACGCCGACGACGGCGCGCTGCCAGAAGTCCGGGATGCCGAGGATCGGCAGCGCACGGTTGATGGTCATGAGGAGCATCGCGCCGATGGCCGCGCCCCAGACTGTGCCGACGCCGCCGGTGATCGCGATGCCGCCGATGACGGCGGCACCGACCGCATCCAGCTCCCAGCCGCTGCCGGCCTGCGAGCTGATGGATCCGTAGCGGGCGGCGTAGAAGACGCCCGCGAGACCTGCGAGTGCGCCCGAGAGGACGAACGCAGAGAGCACGCGGCGGGTGACCTTGAGGCCGTAGAGCTCTGCGGCAGACGGGTCTGATCCGATCGCGTAGTACTCACGACCGCCGCGGGTGTTGCGCAGATACCACGCCGCGAGTGCGAGCACGATCACCGCGATGATCGACAGCACCGGGATGAAGAGGATCTGCTGCGTGCCGAGCCCGAGGAAGTCCTTCGGCATGTCGGAGGCGTTGATGCGGTCGCTGCCGGTCCAGAGCACGTTTATGCCGCGGTAGGCATACAGCGTGCCGAGCGTGATCACCATGGCCGGCACCTTCGCGAATGCGACCAGCGCGCCGTTCACGAGGCCGAGGAAGGCACCGAGCAGCACGGCTGCGATCACGACGACGACGATCGGGATGCCGGGGACGTCGACGAACAGGCGTCCGGTCAGATAGGCCGTCAGGCCCATCACCGAGCCGACCGACAGGTCGACGTTGCGGGTGATGATGACGATCGCCTGCCCGACCGCGACGAGCATGAGGATCGACGGGGTGAGCAGCAGGTCGCGCCAGCCGTCGGAGCTGAAGAGGAAGGCGGGGTTCTTCACCGTGGCGGCGATCACGACGAGCACGAGAGCTGCGAGAATGCCGAACTCTCGCGCCCGGCCGATGCCGCCCGGCTTCTTCGCGATCGCCGGAGCGGCGGCCGCGGGTGCGGTGGTGGTGCTCATGAGTGCAGCTCCGATGAGTGGGTGGCGGCGAACATGACGTTCTCGCTGGTGGCGTCGTCGCGGGAGATCTCGGCGGTGATGCGGCCTTCGCGCATCACGAGCACGCGGTCGGCCATGCCGAGGACCTCGGGCAACTCGGACGAGATCATGAGGATCCCCAGGCCTTCGCCCGCGAGCTGCGAGAGCAGCCGGTGCACCTCGGACTTCGTGCCGACGTCGATGCCTCGGGTCGGCTCGTCGATGATCAGGACGCGCGGATCGGTGGCCAGCCACTTGGCCAGCACGACCTTCTGCTGGTTGCCGCCCGAGAGGGTGGATGCCACGGTGTCGAGCGCGTGCGTCTTGACCTCGAGGCGGGACGCCCACTCCTTGGCCGCGCGGTTCTCGATGCCGCTGGTGATCAGACCCCACTTCGACAGGCGCCGACGGATCGCGAGCGTGATGTTGCCGCCGACGCCCGCCTCGATGACCAGCCCCTGCTTGCGGCGGTCCTCGGGCACGAGCGCGAGTCCGCTGCGCATCGCCGCGGTCGGGCTGCGACGCGCGACGGCTGCGCCGAGCATCCGCACCTCGCCCTCGTCGTACGGGTCGACGCCGAAGATCGCCCTGGCGACCTCGGAGCGGCCCGCTCCGACGAGGCCGGCCAACGCGACGATCTCGCCCGCTCGAACGGTGAACGAGATGTCGTGGAAGACTCCGGGGCGGGTCAGCGCTGTGACTTCCAGCAGAGGGTCGCCGACGACGGCCTCCTGCTTGGGGAAGAGCTCGGTGACATCCCGCCCGACCATCTGGCGGACGAGCTCATCGACCGTCGTCTCGGCGATGGCCGTCGTGTCGATGTAGGCGCCGTCGCGCATGACGGTGACCGTGTCGCACAGGTCGAACACCTCGTCGAAGCGGTGCGAGATGAAGAGGATCGCACGGCCCTCGTCGCGCAGGCTCCGGGCGACCGCGAACAGACGGTCGACCTCGACACCGCTGAGCGCGGCCGTCGGCTCGTCCATGATCAGCACGCTCGCATCGAGCGAGATCGCCTTCGCGATCTCGATGATCTGCTGGTCGGCGATCGACAGGCCCTCGGTGATGCGATCGGGGTCGAGCGTCACGCCCAGGCGACGGAAGATCTGGTCGACCTCGGTGCGCATCGCCTTGCGGTCGATGCGGCCGAGGAAGCCGGTGGGCTGGCGCCCCATGAAGATGTTCTCGGTGACCGAGAGGTCGGGGAACAGCGTCGGCTCCTGGTAGATCACCGCGATGCCCGCGGCCTTCGACTGAGCGGTGCTGGTGAAGTCGACGTCGTCGCCGTGCAGGCGGAAGTCCCCGGAGTCACGGCGGTAGAGACCGGCCATGATCTTCACGAGCGTCGACTTGCCTGCGCCGTTCTCGCCGATGAGGGCGTGGATGGAACCGGGGCGGAGCGTCAGGCTGCCGGAGCGGAGTGCGACGACGGGGCCGAAGGACTTCACGACCCGATGCAGCTCGAGCGCGGTGGGGGGAGCGCTGCGGGCGGAGGCTGCGTCTACCACTGGCTTTCCTCTCCGTTGAGGGGGATGATGATCGGAATGAACTTTACCTGAATCGATTCAAGCTCGTTTCAGGCTAGTGTATGTGATGCCGGTCTCAGGTCAACCCCCGATGCCGAAGCGTGATCCGCCCGACGACGAGAGGACAGCCGAATGCCGATCAGCATCCGCGATGTCGCCGTCCGTGCGGGCGTCTCGGTGGGTACCGTCTCGAACGTCCTGAACCGTCCGGATGAGGTCTCGAGCGACTCGGTCGAACGCGTCACCCAGGCGATCGAAGAGCTCGGCTATGTGCGCAACGACGCGGCTCGCAAGCTCCGCGCCGGCGTCAGCACGACCGTGGGATTCGTGGTGCTCGACGGGCAGAACCCCTTCTACAACGACGTGGTCCGAGGCGCTGAAGACGAGGCGTCAAGCCACGGCATCGCGATCCTCTACGGCAACACCGACGACGATCCCTCGCGCGAGAAGGTCTATCTCGACCTGTTCCGCGAGCAGCAGGTGCGCGGTCTGCTCATCGCCCCGTACGGCGATGTCATGACGCAGCTGCGACGGTTCCGTGCGAGCGGCATCGCGACCGTTCTCGTCGACCGGTTCAGCGCCGACAGCGGATTCTCGTCGGTCTCGGTCGACAGCGTCGCCGGTGGCAGGTTGGCCGTCGAGCACCTGATCGAGGGTGGGCGTCGCCGCATCGCCTTCGTCGGCGGCCCCTTCGACATCCGTCAGGTCACCGACCGCCTCGCCGGCGCCCGCGCCGCAGCCGAGAACGCGGCGGTGCATGTCGAACTCGAGGTCGTCCCGACCGCGGCGATGACCGTCGAAGAGGGTGTCGCCGCCGGCGCCAGACTGCTCACCCGCCCGCGGCGCGAGTGGCCGGATGCCCTCTTCGCCGCCAACGACCTGCTCGCCCTCGGACTGCTGCAGTCGCTCGTGTCGGGTGGGCGCGTGCTCGTGCCCGACGAGATCGCACTGATCGGCTTCGACGACAACCCGTTCGCCGCGGCTGCCGCCGTCCCCCTCTCATCCATCCGCCAGCCCAGCCGCATGATCGGCCGCACCGCGCTGCGGATCGTGCTCGAAGAGGCCGCCGACCCCGAGAGCATCCCGCGCCAGACCGTGTTCCCGCCCGAGCTGATCGTGCGCCGTTCGACCAGCGGCTGATCCGACGCCGTCTTCCCCGGCCGACCTCGGCGGCTCACGCACATCTGCATGCCGAGAACACAGGTGCATGCCGAGATCGGCCTTTCCGGCATGCATCCGCCATCTGAGCATGCATTCGGCGTCGAGCCCCCCGATAAGACCCCCGCTCAGCTTTCGTACGCCCTCGCGACCGGCCGCCGCAGCCCCTCGTACTCGACCGACGGCCAGCGCTCATCGACCGTGAGCACCTCCCAGCCGTCATCGGTGCGCAGCATGGTGTCTTCGACTTTGCGGCCCGGCCCGGTCGGATTCCAGGCGAACGCCTGATCCTCGACGAGCAGATCCGCAGAGGATGCCGTCGCTCGCGGATCGCGACCGGCATACCCGGACGGCCCGCCCTGGTGATGGTGCTGCCACTCGTCGGCATCGAACCCGAAGCGGGCGTACGCCGCGGTGCCTGCCGCGAACGCCTCGTCGAGGCGCGCGCCCGGTGCCGACGCGTCGAGGAACGCACGCTCGACCCCCAGAATCGGCTCCTCGTCGACCGATTCACCGACCCACCGGGTCGCGTTGGCGATCAGGCCGTCGCGTCGCCCGCACACGACGATCATCGCGCGCTCGCCGAGCACGCCGGCGGTCGGAAGCGGATGCCGGAACCCGCCGCGCTCGGCGCCGGCGACCAGCACGACGAGCGGGTCGATGCCCCGAGCGATCAGCTCTGCAGCGGCGACGGCCGCGACGGCGCGCTCGCTCTGCGCCGGCGAGACCCGAGCGAGGACATCGGTGAGCGTCTCGGCCGTCTCACGCCCGAGCGAGCGATATCTCGCACGCTCGGCCGGCAGCATCCGTGCCCGCGCCGCGCGTAGCTGCGCGGCGGCATCCGCCTCGGCGACCCCCGCCATCTCGGCGGCGGCGACCGCCCGCGAGGGCCACCAGGGCACTCGGACGACGCGCTCGGCATCCTCGGGCAGCAGCTCTTCGGCGATCATCCGGTCGGCCTCGTTGTCGGCGACGAAGAGCACGTCACCGTCGGCCGCGGCCCGCACGGCGAGCACCGGCGCACCGGCGAGCGACACGTGGGTGCGCACGCCCTCGAGGTACCACGACACCGCCTCGTGCGAAGTGAGAATCAGCGGCATACCGCCGAACTCCGTGCGCACGCGGGCGACGCGATCCTGCTTCTCGATGCGGTCTTCGGATGCTCCGACCATGCGACTCTCCCTGTAGAACGTTTTCTCGTAGTATGACGACAGCCGCGACCGATCGCGGAACGGAGGGATGCTGATGACACGCGCATCGTCACGCCCCGGCATCACCGATGTCGCCAAACTCGCCGGAGTATCGCTCTCGACCGTGTCTCGCGCGATGAACGGAAACCCGACGGTCGACCCGGCCCTCGCGGAGCGCGTGCAGGCGGCCGCCGTACAGCTCGGATACACCGCCAATCCCGTGGCCCGCAGCCTGGTGCTCGGCCGCACGCAGACCGTCGCCGTCGTCATTCCCGATCTCGAGAACCCGACGTTCCAGGCGATCCTGCGGGGCCTCAGCCGGGCAGCCACGGCCGACGGCTATCACGTGCTGGTGGCCGACTCGCGGGAAGACCTCGATGAGGAGCACGCCCTCGCCAGGGCGACCAGGCTGCGCACCGACGGTGTGATCCTCTGCGCTCCCCGCATGCCCGAGGCAGACCTCGCCCGGCTGCTCCCCGCACTCTCCCCCGCCGTCGTCATCAACCGCGGACCGCAGTCCAGCGCTCCCGTCGTCGGCGCCGACTACGGGTCGGGCATGCGCGAGATCGTCGACCATCTGACCTCGCTCGGTCACCGACGGCTGGTGTATCTCGCCGGCGCCACCCGCAGCGTGACGCACCGTGCCCGGCAGGAGGCGATCGAGGCGGCGGTCTCTGTCGTCGACGGACTCGAGGTCGAGGAGATCAGCGCCGGCGTCGATTTCGACAGCGGCACGGCGGTGGCAGACCAGGTGCTCGCGAGCGGAGCGACGGCGGTCATCGCCTACAACGACCTCGTCGCGATGGGCCTGCTCTCCGCCCTGACGATCCGGCGGGTCGACGTGCCGCAGCAGCTGTCGATCACCGGCTTCGACGACATCCCCTTCGCCGCGTACACCTCGCCGCCGCTCACGACGGCCGCGGTTCCCGCGGTCGAGATCGGCGCGGCAGCCTGGGCCGCGATGCACGCCCAGCTCACGGGCGGCGATCCCACCCCGGCGCTCACTCTGACGCCGACTCTGGTCGTGCGCGGCAGCACCGCTGCTCCGGGCGTCGTCTGAGGGCTGCGTCCGACGTGACGGAAACGCGCTGTGCTATCGTCAAGAAAACGTTTCCTGAGTTCGAGATCAAAGAAGGATCACGATGACGAAGACCCGCTACGCCCTCGCCGGCGCCGGAGCCCGCGCACAGATGTACGTCGAGGGGATCATCGGCACGCACCGCGATCGCGCAGAGCTCGTGGCGATCATCGAGCCGAACCCCGTGCGGGCCGCGCACTACGCCGACCGCATCGCAGAGGTCGGCGCCCCCGCGCCCCGACTCGCCGCGCCCGACGAGCTCGAACAGGTCATCCGCGACGAGCGCGTCGACCGGGTCATCATCTGCTCCCGCGACGACCTGCACGCCGAGCTGATCGTCCGTGCACTCGAGGCCGGTGCCGACGTCGTCGTCGAGAAGCCGCTCACGATCGATGCGGCGAGCGCGGCGCGCATCGAAGACGCGGTCGAGCGCACCGGCCGTCAGGTCGTACTGACGTTCAACTACCGCTACTCCCCTCGCAACAGCGCACTGCGCCAGGTGATCCAGGACGGCACGATCGGCGACGTCACCTCGGTGGACTTCTCGTGGATGCTCGACACGAACCACGGCGCCGACTACTTCCGTCGCTGGCATCGTGAGAAGAAGAACTCCGGCGGTCTGCTCGTGCACAAGTCGAGCCACCACTTCGACCTGGTCAACTGGTGGATCCGCTCGCAGCCGACCCGCGTCTTCGCCTCAGGTGGACTGCGCTTCTACGGCGCCGACAACGCGCAGAGCCGCGGCCTGGGCGAGCGCCCCGCCCGAGGCACCCACGACGACGGCGACCTGTTCGAACTCGACCTCCGCACCGATGAGCGCCTGGCTGCGCTCTACCTCGACGCCGAGGAGCACGACGGATACAAGCGCGACCTCGACGTCTTCAGCGAGGGAATCACGATCGAAGACAATCTGGCCCTCGTCGTCGACTACGCCTCGGGCGCGACGATGTCGTACTCGCTGAACGCACATTCGCCGTGGGAGGGCTATCGCGTCGCGGTCAACGGCACGCTGGGTCGCGTCGAGCTCGAAGTCGTCGAACGCGGAGCCGTGCTCGCCGGTGAGGGACTGCATCCGCACATCGACCCCAGCCTCTCGGGCGGCGACGGCACGACCTCGCTGCGCCCCGAGAGCGAGCGGCTGATCGTGCAGCGGCACTGGGAGGCTGCCTACGAGGTGCCGATCGACGGCGGCGACGGCGGTCACGGCGGGGGCGACGAGCTGCTGCTCTCCGATGTCTTCGAGGGCGCGGGCGACGACCCGCTCGCCCGCCCGGCCGACTGGACCGACGGCATCCGCTCGATCGCGGTCGGCATCGCCGGCAACCGCTCACTCGAGACGGGACTGCCGGTGAAGGTCTCAGAGCTCGGGATCGCGCTGCTGGCACGACGATGAGGATCGTCGTCACCGGCGGCTCCGGCAGGCTCGGGCGCACGCTCGTCACGGGCCTCGCGGACGCCGGGCATGAGATGGTCTCGATCGACCGCGAGCCGACCGACGACCTCGCACGCCCCGGCATCACCCAGTTCTCGCTCGACCTGACGGATGCGGATGCCACGGCGTCGACACTCGCGGGCACCCATGCCGACGCGCTGATCCACCTCGCGGCGATCGCGGTGCCGTTCAGCGCGCCGGAGGATGTGATCCTCCGCACCAACGCCGCTCTCGCACAGTCGGTGCTCGGCGGGGCGGTGCGCGCCGGCATACGTCGAGTGGTCGCAGCCTCCAGCCCCACCGTCATCGGCTACGGCGCTCCACGCGGATGGACGCCCGAGCGACTGCCCCTCGATGAGACATCGTCCGCCGAGCCCTGGAACGCCTACGCCCTGTCGAAGCTGCTGATCGAGCAGACCGTCGACATGCTGCGGCGTCAGACCGGCGACGACGTGCGCTTCGCATCCTTCCGCCCCTGCTACGTGATCGCCCCCGAAGAGTGGGCCGGTGCTCCGACACAGCAGGGTCACACGGTGCTCGAGCGCCTCGACGACCCCGCTCTCGCGGCTCCTGCGCTGTTCAACTACGTCGATGCCCGCGACGTCGCCGGCTTCGCCCACACGCTGCTCGCCGCCCTCGACGACATCCCGAACGGAGAGGTCTTCTTCGTCGGCGCCGACGATGCGCTCGCCCGCCGGCCCCTGAGCGAGCTGCTGCCGCAGTTCCACCCCGGCACCGCGCGCGCCTCGTCAGCACTCACGGGCAGCACCCCCGCCTTCTCGTCGGCCAAGGCCGCGCGCCTCCTGGGCTGGCGCCCGGCCCGCACCTGGCGCACCGAACTCGTCGCCGGACGGC
>NZ_JAGGPD010000103.1 GCF_018613995.1 Microbacterium sp. ISL-103
TCAACCCAAAGGACAAATGGGAGTCGGGCGACGTAAACACGCAGGTCCGTTGCATCTACGGCGCGATCGGTCAGAAGGGCTCGACCATCGCTTCGGTGAAGGGCGCGCTCGAAGAGGCCGGCGCTCTGGAGTACACCACGATCGTGGCAGCTCCCGCCTCCGACCCCGCCGGCTTCAAGTACCTGGCCCCCTACACCGGTTCGGCCATCGGCCAGCACTGGATGTACGGCGGCAAGCACGTCCTCATCATCTTCGATGACCTGTCGAAGCAGGCTGAGGCCTACCGTGCCGTGTCGCTCCTCCTGCGCCGCCCGCCGGGCCGCGAGGCCTACCCGGGTGACGTCTTCTACCTGCACTCGCGTCTGCTCGAGCGTTGCGCGAAGCTGTCCGACGAGCTGGGCGCCGGCTCGATGACCGGTCTTCCGATCATCGAGACCAAGGCGAACGACGTCTCGGCGTACATCCCGACCAACGTGATCTCGATCACCGACGGCCAGATCTTCCTCCAGTCCGACCTCTTCAACGCCAACCAGCGTCCGGCGGTCGACGTGGGTATCTCGGTCTCGCGAGTCGGTGGTGACGCTCAGGTCAAGTCGATCAAGAAGGCCTCCGGAACCTTGAAGCTCGAGCTCGCGCAGTACCGCTCGCTCGAGGCCTTCGCGATGTTCGCGTCCGACCTCGATGCGGCGTCTCGTCGTCAGCTCTCGCGTGGTGCGCGTCTGACCGAGCTGCTCAAGCAGCCTCAGTACTCGCCGTACCCCGTCGAGGAGCAGGTCGTCTCGATCTGGGCCGGAACCAAGGGCAAGCTCGACACCCTCGAGGTCTCCGACGTGCTGCGCTTCGAGCGCGAGCTTCTCGACTACCTGCGTCGCAACACCAAGGTTCTCGAGACCCTGCGCGACACCAACGTCCTCGACGACGACACCGTCGCCGAGCTCGAGAAGCACACGGACGCATTCATCCTGGAGTTCCAGGGTGGCAAGGGAAGCGCCATCGGCGCTCCGGGCCACGAGGAGCACGCTGCAGCAGAAGCTGACGACGTCAACCAGGAGAAGATCGTCAAGGGTCGTCGCGCGTAATCGCGTGAGGAACTGATTTCATGGGCGCTCAACTCAGGGTCTACAAGCAGAAGATCTCTTCTGCTCAGACGACCAAGAAGATCACGAAGGCGATGGAACTCATCGCGGCTTCGCGCATTCAGAAGGCGATGGGACGCGTCAAAGCGTCCAGTCCCTTCGCGCGAGCCGTGACGAGGGCCGTGTCCGCCGTCGCGACGCACTCGAACGTCGACCACCCGCTCACCCGCGAGCCCGAGACGATCCGCCGCTCCGCGGTCGTGATCTTCTCGTCCGACCGCGGTCTCGCCGGAGCCTTCAACTCGCAGATCCTCCGTGAGGGTCTCGAGGTTGCGGAACTCCTGCGCGGACAGGGCAAGGAGCCGGTGTTCTACCTCGTCGGTCGCAAGGCCGTCGGCTACTTCCAGTTCCGTCGCATCGCGGCGGCAGCGGAGTGGACCGGCGACACCGACACCCCGTCGTTCCACACCGCAGAGGAGATCTCGGCGAAGCTGCTCGAGGACTTCGGGCGCGGTGCAGACGACGGCGGCGTCGACGAGATCCACCTCGTGTACAACCGTTTCGTCAGCATGATGACGCAGTCGCCCGAGTCCGTGCGTCTGCTTCCCTTGGAGATCACGGAAGCCGACGACTCGGAGGCCGGCAACGCCGTCTACCCGCTGTACGAGTTCGAGCCGGACGCCGAGACCGTTCTCGACGCGATCCTGCCGGTGTACATCCAGAGCCGCGTCTTCAACGCTCTCCTGCAGTCGTCTGCCGCCAAGCAGGCCGCGACGCAGAAGGCGATGAAGTCGGCCAGCGACAACGCCGACAAGCTCATCACCGACTACACCCGTCTGCGCAACAACGCGCGTCAGGCGGAGATCACGCAGCAGATCGCAGAGATCGTCGGCGGCGCCGACGCCCTCTCGTCGAGCAAATAGACCATCAGGAGAGAGACGAAAATGACCCCCACCGCTACGGCTGACCAGCCGGCGACCGCGGTCGTCGGGCGCGTCGCACGCGTCAACGGTCCGGTTGTCGACATCGAGTTCCCGCACGACTCGATCCCCGACATCTACAACGCACTCAAGACCACGATCGTCATCGGCGACTCCTCGGTCGAGATCACCCTCGAGGTCGCTCAGCACCTCGGCGACGACCTCGTTCGCGCCATCGCTCTGAAGCCGACCGACGGCATCGTCCGCGGCCAGGAAGTGCGCGACACCGGCGAGGCCATCTCGGTCCCCGTCGGCGACGTCACCAAGGGCAAGGTCTTCAACGTCATCGGCGAGGTCCTGAACCTCGAGCCCGGTGAGACGATCGAAGTCACCGAGCGCTGGCCCATCCACCGCAAGGCTCCGAACTTCGACCAGCTCGAGTCGAAGACGACCATGTTCGAGACCGGCATCAAGTCGATCGACCTTCTGACCCCGTACGTGCTGGGTGGAAAGATCGGCCTGTTCGGTGGAGCCGGTGTCGGAAAGACCGTCCTCATCCAGGAGATGATCCAGCNNTCGACAAGACGGCCCTCGTCTTCGGCCAGATGGACGAGCCGCCGGGAACGCGTCTGCGCGTCGCCCTCTCGGCTCTGACGATGGCGGAGTACTTCCGTGACGTGCAGAAGCAGGACGTGCTGCTCTTCATCGACAACATCTTCCGCTTCACGCAGGCCGGTTCCGAGGTCTCCACGCTGCTCGGCCGCATGCCGTCGGCCGTGGGCTACCAGCCGAACCTCGCCGACGAGATGGGTGTGCTCCAGGAGCGCATCACGTCGACCCGTGGCCACTCGATCACCTCGCTGCAGGCGATCTACGTGCCCGCCGATGACTACACCGACCCGGCTCCGGCGACCACGTTCGCCCACCTCGACGCCACCACGGAGCTCTCGCGTGAGATCGCGTCGAAGGGTCTGTACCCGGCCATCGACCCGCTGACCTCGACGTCGCGCATCATGGACCCCCGCTACTTGGGCGAGGACCACTACCGCGTCGCCACGACGGTCAAGCAGATCCTCCAGAAGAACAAGGAACTGCAGGAGATCATCGCCATCCTCGGTGTCGACGAGCTCTCCGAGGAAGACAAGATCGTCGTGTCGCGTGCACGTCGCATCCAGCAGTTCCTCTCGCAGAACACCTACATGGCCAAGAAGTTCACTGGTGTCGAGGGTTCGACCGTCCCGCTCAAGGAGACCATCGAGTCGTTCGATGCGATCACCCGCGGTGACTTCGACCACGTCGCCGAGCAGGCGTTCTTCAACGTCGGTGGCATCTCTGACGTCGAAGAGCAGTGGGCCAAGATCCAGAAGGAGAACGGCTGACCATGGCATTGCATGTCAGCCTCGTCTCCGCGGATGCGGAGGTCTGGACGGGAGAGGCGAGCCTCGTGGTCGCCAAGACCGTCGAGGGTGAGATCGGCTTCATG
This sequence comes from Microbacterium sp. ISL-103, assembly GCF_018613995.1. Lineage (GTDB taxonomy): Bacteria > Actinomycetota > Actinomycetes > Actinomycetales > Microbacteriaceae > Microbacterium. The sequence goes on from NZ_JAGGPD010000103.1 coordinate 3,480, forward strand.
ACCGGCCACGAGCCGGTCCTGGCGATCCTCGCCGAGGGCCAGGTCCGCATCACTCAGTCGGATGGCACCAAGGGGCTCGCCAACGCGCAGGACGGCTTCCTCTCGATGGAGGGCGACGTACTGACGATCGTGGCAGGCAACGCGGCTCTCATCGCCTGAACAGTTCTCTTCCTCACGTCCGCCTCGGCGCCCTCGGGTGTCGAGGCGGACGTGTCTGCATTCACGAGGTCCCATGAAGATTCTGCTTCCGCCGTCCGAGACCAAACGGTCGGGTGGAGACGGTGCTCCGCTCGATGTCGCGTCGCTTGCTCTCCCGGGTCTGCACCATCAGCGGCAGGCGGTGATCGACGCCCTGGTCGACCTGTCCGCCGACGAGGAAGTCGCACGGAGAGTGCTCAAGCTGAGCCCGAAGCAGGCGGGCGACGTGGTGCACAATCGGATGCTGCGCTCGGCATCCACCATGCCCGCGGTGGATCGCTACACCGGCGTCCTCTACGACGCGCTCGATGCGGCGAGCCTCAGCCCGGCGTCTCGTCGCTGGCTGGCATCGCACGCGTGGATCCACTCCGCTCCCTTCGGTCCTATCGGAGCCCTGGATCCCATTCCCTCGTATCGTCTCGCGGCGGGCACATCCCTTCCCGGGCTGCCGGCGCTGCGCCGCCACTGGGCCGAGGCCACGACGGCGGCGATCGCGTCGGACGGTGCGCCGTTCATCCTCGATCTGCGCAGCGAGGCCTACGTCGCCCTCGGGCCGGTTCCCGCGATGGTGTCGTCTGCCTACGTCCGGGTCGTGACCGAGCACGGGCGGGCGCTCAACCACTTCAACAAGAAGTCGAAGGGGCAGCTGCTGCGTGCTCTCGCGGAGGATCGACCGCGGGTTCGCTCCATGAAGGCCCGTCGGGGCTGGGCAGAGGGGCGAGGGATCACGCTTCGCGACGCCGCCGACCCAGGCATGGTGGAGCTCGTCGTCACGGAATGACGGCCTTGATGCGTGGGTATTTCTCCCCGCGTGTGTCGTTGCCCCGAATATCGGCACACCGATATGGTTGGTGTCGCGGCGCGCAAGGCGTCCGCTCCATCGGATCCGGAGGGGTTCATGTTCTCATTTATCGGCGACGTCAGCGCGGCAATCGCGTCATCGTATAACTACGACGGAGGCGGAGCCGCAGCGGCCGCATTCTGGGCGATCTACGCCATCTTCATCTTCGTGTTCGCCGTCGGCGGCTACGTCCTCAGCGCTCTCTTCCTCATGAAGATCTTCGAGAAGGCCGGGGTCGAGGGCAAGTGGCGTGCCTGGGTTCCGTATTACAACCTCATGATCTTCTTCAAGCTCGGTGATGTCAGCCCGTGGCTCGTCTTCGCCAGCCTGCTCACCTGGATCCCGGTCCTCGGCTGGCTCGTCGGCATCGGTTTCGCCATCGTCGCCGTCCTCGCCGCGTGGCGTGTGGGACTCAAGCTGCAGAAGGACTCCGTCTGGGTCATCCTGTACGTCTTCCTGTCGCTCGTCTGGCTCGGTATCAACGCCTTCGACAAGTCGCGCTGGAACCCGAACATCGCACCGGCCTCGTGGGCGAACAACGGCTTCCTCGCCGACCGCACGGTCTGGCAGGGCATCCCCGTCCAGCCTCGTCCGGCTGCAGGCCCCGGCTACGGTGCCCCGCAGGGTTACGGTGCTCCGCAGCAGGGTTACGCTCCGCCCGCTCCGCAGGGCTACGCACCTCCCGCTCAGCCCGGCTACGCACCTCCCGCTCAGCCCGGCTACGCGCCCGGCGCCCCGCCGGCAGCGCCTTCTGCACCTCCCGCTGCTCCGCAGGTTCCCCCGGCACCGCCGGCTGCTCCTCCGGCAGCTCCGCAGACGCCGCCGACCGACCCGACTCAGCCTCCGGCCTGATGACGTGATGCAGAGCCCCCGACTCCGGTCGGGGGCTCTGTGCTGTGCCGGGGGCGATTCCGGGCACGTCCGTCCGAGACGATAACGTGGAAGCATGCTCACCTCACACCGCCGGGTCGGCGCTTCCGGCCTGCTCGTGTCTCCGGCAGGGCTCGGCTGCAACAACTTCGGCCGTTCGGGCACAGCGACCGAGTCCCTCGACGGAACGAAGCTGGTCATCGACGCGGCCATCGCGAACGGGATCACCCTGCTCGACACCGCAGACATGTACGGCGCGACCGCCGGGGCGAGCCAGCCGTTGAGGGGTGAAGCCCCCGACGGGCGCCGC
>NZ_JAGGPD010000104.1 GCF_018613995.1 Microbacterium sp. ISL-103
GGCGGAATCCGGCCGCGACGCACTCGCACAGCGTGAGCGCGATGCCGCAGAACTGACGTCGTCGCTGAGGGCCGACCTCGCCGCAGCGCTCACCCGTGCCGACGGTCGAGAGGTCGACGAGGCCGCGGCAGAGCTCGACGCGTCGACAGCCGCGCTCGCGCAGAGCATTGACGCGTTCGATCAGCGGGCTGCGCTCGAGCAGAAGCGCGATGTGCTGCAGGAGCGCCTCCGCCGACTCGATAGCGAACGTGAACGTGATTCTGCGGCGCTGGCCACGGCTCGCGAGACGCAGCTGCTCGTGGCCCAGCGCGTCGCCGAGACACGGCGGGCGATCGACGACGCACGAGGGCCGTACGAGTCCGTCGCCGACAGGCTCGCGGCGACGCTCGCCGAGGTCCAGTCCGCACAGGCCCTGGTCGAGGCATCCGTCGAACGAGCGCACCGAGCCGAGACGGCGGCAGCGGCGAGGGCCGAGCAGGAATCCGCGCTCGAGGCGTCAGATTTCGACGGAGTCCACGCTGTCGAGCTGGCGCTGCGCTCCACCGCCGCGCAGGCGGCGCTCGAGACCCGAGTCACGCAGCACGCCGTGCAGCGCGAGAAGGAGCGTGCGATTCTGCTCGACCTCGAGCTCCGTACGCTCCCGGAAGAGGCGATCGATCTCGCCCCGGCCGAGCTGCTGTCTCTCACCGCGCGGCAGCGCTGGTCGGCGGCGGTCGATGAGTCCGGGCGGGCGGCGGCCGTCGCAGAGCAGCTCGCGGCGATCATCGAGGCCGCGTGGTCGGAGCACGCGCGCACCGCAGACGACGCGGCCGACTACGAGGTTCTCCGGGGGCTCGCCGACACGATCGCAGGGCGGGGTGCGAACACCCGGAAGATGACCCTCGAGACCTTCGTCCTCGCGGCCGAGCTCGAGGAGATCGTCGACGCCGCGAACAGACGTCTCGGCGACATGTCGACCGGGCGATATCAGTTGCGCCACTCCGACGCGCTCGCCGCTCGCGGCGCAGCATCCGGGCTCGGAATCGTCGTGTTCGACGCGTTCACCGGACAGACGCGCCCTGCTCAGTCCCTGTCAGGAGGTGAGACGTTCCTGAGCTCCCTCGCCCTGGCACTGGGCCTCGCGGAGGTCGTCACGGCACGTGCCGGCGGCATCAGGCTCGACACCCTCTTCATCGACGAGGGATTCGGATCACTCGACGGCGACACTCTCGATGTCGCGATGCGCACGCTCGACGAGCTCCGTCAGGGCGGGCGCACCGTCGGCGTGATCAGTCATGTCGAAGCGATGCAGGAGCAGATCCCGGCGCAGCTGCGGGTGCGCGCGACGTCGGAGGGTCCGAGCGTCATAGAAGCGCGCTGAGACCCACACCGTCCCGCTCGCGGAATCCCCGAGTCCAGACGGTGCCCGTCGTCAGACGCCGTACTCCTGGCGGATCACCTCGCGCAGCTGCACGCTGCAGCGTGCGATCGCCTCGCGGAAATCGACGAGTGCGCCGTCTTCGGCCCGGTCCGAGATCGCACGGAATGCGCGGATCGGCACTCCGAACTGCTCAGCGACCCAGATGTACGCGTAGGTCTCCATGTCGACCAGCCCCGCGCCGGACGGTCGGATGACGGCCGTGATGCCGGCGTCGCCCACGAAGCTGTCGCCGGTCGCGATCAGCACGCCCTCGCGGCCAGTGGACACGCGCGCGGGCAGAGACACGTGCTGCCCGGCGACGCCGTCGAGATCGAAGACGTCGTGCTGCAGAGCGCTGCCGATCTCGTGCACGGTCGCCTCGAGTTCAGGGTCGATGCCGCCCGCGGTCCCGACGACCACCACCTCGGTGTACTCCTTGGCGTCGAGCGCACGGGTGAGGGCGAACACGGCCTGCATCTTGCCTTCGCCGGTGACCAGCTGGTCGAATCCCTCGAGCTGCTCCGGGAACGCTGCGAGTTCAGAGGCCATGGCTGCGACGAGAAGTTTCACCCCGCCATCCTGCCAGGTGGATCGATCGCTGCGAAGTCGAGCAGGTGTGCGGCCGACGTCATCTCGGTGTAACACTGGGGGAGGATACTGACGTCGGGCAGACCGGAGGAACACATGACCCTGCAGCAGCAGATCTCTGACGCACTCGGAGTGAAGTCCGACATCGATCCCGCGGTCGAGGTGGAACGCCGTGTCGGGTTCCTCGCCGACTACCTGCGCGCGACAGGGGCCAAGGGCTTCGTGCTCGGGATCTCCGGCGGGCAGGACTCGACGCTCGCCGGGCGGCTCGCCCAGCTCGCGGTCGAGCGTGTGCGTGCCGAAGGCGGCGAGGCGAGGTTCCTCGCGGTCCGACTGCCCTACCGCGTGCAGAAGGACGCCGCAGATGCCCAGGCGGCGCTCGAGTTCATCGAGCCGGACGCCTCGGTCGAGGTCAACATCCAGAACGGCGTCGACGGCGTCGAGGAGGACATCGAGTTCGCAGTGACGAGCGACATCAGCGACTTCAACCGCGGCAACATCAAGGCTCGCGTGCGCATGGTGACGCAGTACGCACTCGCCGGGCACGACGGTCTGCTCGTGATCGGCACCGACCATGCGGCCGAGGCCGTGACCGGCTTCTACACGAAGTTCGGCGACGGCGCCGCCGACATCCTTCCGCTCTCGGGTCTGTCGAAGAGGCAGGGGCGATCGCTGCTTCTTCTTCTCGGAGCACCCGACCAGCTCGCGTACAAGGTGCCGACAGCCGACCTGCTCGACGGTCAGCCGGGGCGCGCCGACGAAGACGAGCTCGGTCTGACCTACGAGCAGATCGACGACTTCCTCGAGGGGCGCGAGGTCGACCCCGATGTGGCCGGGCGCATCGAGTCGCGCTACCACGCCACCCAGCACAAGCGGAGCCTGCCGGTGACCCCCGACGACACCTGGTGGCGCTGACACGGCACCCGTCGTGACCCCGTGTCGGATGCCGCGGCTAGTGTCGAAGCATCCGAGGGAACGGGAGAATCGTGCGGATCGACACTCAGGCGCAGCGCGTCATCTGGAGCGCGAGCGACCTCAAGGCGGCCGCCGAATGCGAGTTCGCATGGTGTCGTGCGATCGACGCCAAGCTGGGACGCGTACCCGCTGTGGAAGAGCCGGAAGACGCGACGCTCGCGCGCGCTGCGCTGCTCGGTGACGTCCATGAGCAGAACGTCCTGGCGCGCTACATCGACGACCTGGGCGACGATCGCGTGCATCGCGTCGAGAAGGTCTCATCCGTCGATGCCGAGGCCCTCGCCGCTGCCGTCGACGAGACCGTGCGAGCGCTCGGGTCCGACGCGATCGTCGTCTTCCAGGCGGCGTTCGCGACGCCGGAGTTCGTCGGATTCGCCGATTTCCTGAAACGCGACGATGACGGTCGGTGGCGCGTGCAGGATTCGAAACTCGCCCGGAAGGCGCGAGTAACCGCTCTCATGCAGCTCGCGGCATACGTCGATCAGCTCGACCGACTGGGCATCCCTCGCTCCGATGAGGTCGACCTCATCCTCGGTGACGGCACGGTGAGCACGCACTCGGTCGACGACCTCCTTCCGCTGTTCCAGGTCAGGCGCGCGCGGCTGCGGGCCCCCCTCCCCGACCG
>NZ_JAGGPD010000105.1:0-534 GCF_018613995.1 Microbacterium sp. ISL-103
CGCGGCTCAGGCTGTGAGCGCGGTGCAGAACGGCATCGACACGATCCACGCGCTGGCCTCGCTCGAACGCGGCACGTGCACCTTCGGCGTCCTGCGCAACGCGGCCTATTATGCGCTTGCCGATCTGGCCGAGACCTTCCACCACCGGCATCCGAATGTGCGACTGCGGCTGGTGGGCATCAATTCAGCACATGTAGCGCGTTCGATCGCCGCAGGAGAACTCGACGCAGGCCTGCTCGTGCTGCCGGTCGACGAAGACGGCCTCGAGGTGCGTCCGCTCTTCCGCGACGAGGTGCTCTACGCCTCGGCCACGCGGCCACCGCACGCGGGCGCCATCATGATCGACGAGGTCGCCGAGGCCAAGCTGGTGCTCTACGACGCCTTCGCCGGATGGGATGACCCCACAAGGCGCCAGCTGCTCGAACGCGCACGGCTGCGCGGGCTCACCATCGACCCGGCGGTCGAGGTCGAGCACGTCGAGACCGCCCTCAGTCTGGTCGCCGCGGGCACGGCCGACACGATCGTCTCGCGCTC
>NZ_JAGGPD010000105.1:688-17215 GCF_018613995.1 Microbacterium sp. ISL-103
TCTGCAGGACGAAAGCACGGATGCAGGGCCAGATCGGCGATCCGGCCCTGCATCCGTGCTCAGGTCCTGCAGCCGGCACGGATCAGGACACGACCAGCACAGGATCCGGCCCTGCATCCGTGCTCAGGTCCTGCATCCGGCACGGATCAGGACGTCACTTCCCCTCAGTACAGGTCGACCCGACGGTCGGCGAACAGGTCGTTGTGCGGGGGCAGCGCCTTGCTGCGGGCGGCGTCGAGCGACAGCACGGCGGTCGCCCCCATCACGGCGCGGAACGCGACGATCCAGCCCTGCTCGTCGATGACGGCCGTGCCGTCTGTCCAGTCGACCCCGCGCTCGGATCCCCATCGGTCGGCGATCACGACGGGCAGCCTCGACGATCGGGCCGTCGCCATCGCCTGGATCAGCTCGGGAGCGTGCTCACCCTCAGGTCGAGCAACGAGCGGCCAGTTGACGGGCAGCGCGAGCACATCGGCGCCGGCGAGCGCGAGCCGCCGCGGCACCTCGGGGAACTCGTTGTCGTAGCAGAGGGCCACACCGAGGCGACCGAACGGGGCATCGACCACGACTCCGGCCTGAGAACCGGTGTCGAACACCAGCTTCTCGGTGCCCCACAGATGAGACTTGCGATAGTCGGCGAGACGCCGATCGCGGGTGAGCACGGCGGCGGTGTTGAAGAGAAGCTCGCCGTCGCGCTCCGCATAGCCGACCACGGCCACGGCATCCGCGGGGATCGCCTCCTGCAGCGAAGCCCATCGAGGGTCGTCGGCAGCCAGCGCCGCTGCGCGCGCCTCCTCCGGATCGGCGAACACATAGCCGCTCGTGGCGAGCTCCGGCAGCACGATCAGCTGCACCTCACGCCGGGCGGCCGCCGAGATCGCCGAGCGGATGCGGTCGAGGTTGCCCTCGACGTCGCCGATCACGATCTCGGGTGACAGCGCCGCGACGCGCAGCGTGACGGCATCCGCAGACCCGAGACTCGGGGCGGATACGCCGACGGCCGAGACGCCGGGGCGCGAGGAGCCGGAAGCCCCTCGCGCCCCTGTGGTCTCAGTCATCTTCGGTGGCGGTGACCATCACTCCGAGCGGGGCCAGGTAGCCGTTGGGGTCGATGGTCCAGTCGGCGGCGGCAGCGGCCTCGATGACCTCGGGGGCCCATTCGAGGTAGACGCGGTCATCGCCGCCGTTGATCACGAGCACGGTTCCGGTGCCGGTCTCGTCACCTTCGACGCAGACGTAGGAGCGCCAGCTGCCCTCGGGCACCGAGAACGTGTCGCCCGCGCCGAGTGTGACCGTGGTCGACGGGTCGCCGTTGAGGGTGACCTCCCAGCGACCGGTCTTGAACAGCAGCGCCTGCGTCTTGTCATGGCGGTGGCGCAGCACGCCCTGGCCTGCTTCGGCGCGCACCCACGCGAGGTTGAACGAGTGGGGCTCGGTCACGTTCGGCACCTGACGACGGTTCTCGCTCATGCCGTAGCCGATGGCGGTGGCGAGCTCGACGTGGCCGCCGTCGACCGCTGCGCACAGCAGCGCCGCCGACGAGTACTTCCGGTCGCCCGGCTGGATCACTCGCGAGCGCATGTCGTCGAGCGTGTAGGTCGTCAGCTCGTCGATGTAGTGCTGCTTCATCGGCGTGATCAGCGGCACGTCGTCGGGCAGAACGTCACCCGCGACGGTGTCGATGAGCTTGTTGTCGGCTGTGAGGTGCAGCCCGTACGACTCGGCCTCACGAAGCACCGACGGGCCCCAGATGATGCCGCCGTTGTCGTCGCGGCCGAGCACCGTGTAGAGGATGCCGTCATCCGGGCCCTCGTTGGTGAAGCCGCGGAAGATCCAGGTGGGGATCGTCACGATGTCGCCGTCGTGGCTGATGTACTCGCCCTGCGTGCCGTCGACGCCCCAGCGGAGTCGGAACTCGCCCCCGAGGTTGATGAAGACCTCGGCGGTGAAGTGCAGGTGCAGGTTGTTCGAGATGCCGTTGGGCATGCCGGCGGCACCGGTGTTGAAGCCGTGCTTCACCTCGAGGTTCACGTGCTGGCTGGCATTCTGCGAGACACCCGCCCCGATGAACGAGTAGTTCTCCTTGCGGTCAGAACCCGGGGTGCGACAGTCGATGAAGGCCGAGTTGCAAGGTACCCAGTCCGTGCGGCGGATGGTGCGGCGTGCGATCTCGTCTGCATCGACGATGACGTCGACCTGGTCGACGATGGCGTTGCTCATTTCTTCTTCTCCTAGTCGATCAGTCGCTGATCAGTAGATGTTGCTGAAGGCCGCGGGCTCATCGCCGCGGCTGCCCGCGATCTGGGCACGCAGCGCGATGTCGTCCCACAGGCGCACCTCTTTGACGAGGGCCCCCTGGTGGAACGTGAACTGCGAGATGCCGATCAGGTCGACCGGAGAACCGGTGAGGCTGCCGTAGTTCGGGACGCCGTTGTAGTCGCCCACGAACTTCCACGTGACGGCGACCCGCAGGCCGGCATAGCGCACGTCGTAGTTGGTCTGGATGTCGCGGATCTCGAACTGCCCGGCGGGGAAGGACTCGAGGAAACGCAGCAGCGCCCGACGGTAGCCCTCGGGGCGGATGACGACGCGGTTGCCGACCGTGAGCAGCACGAGGTCGCGGTGGAAGAACTTCTCGACCTTCTGCAGGTCGCGCTCGTTCCAGACCGTCTGGATCATGTCGATCACGGTCTCGACCTCGGAGCGATAGTCGTCGGGACGCACGCCCGAGTCGCCCTTCGCGATGGGGTCGGCGGGTGCCGCCTCGAGCCACGACCCCGAGTAGCCGCGGAAGGCCTGCGCCCGAGCCAGCTCGTCGAGGTCGTCGCCCCGCTCGAGAGCCCCCGCGAGAGAGTCGCGCACGACCCACTCCTCGACCATGCGGCCCTTGCGGTAGAGGCAGTTGGCGATCGTGCGGCTGTGGGATGACGTCTGCAGATGGCCCGAGAGCACGAGGTGCGAGCTGAGGAACGCATCGTCTCCGCGCGCCTCCCAGATCACGTCTTCGGCCTGACCCGTGCGGTCGGGGGTCGCCGAGATGCGCATGAGCGTTCCCTCGATGACCTCCTGACGCGTGGTCGAGGTGCCGTAGGCGCCGTGCACGATCGAGTCGGGCTCGTAGTTTTCACGGATGAAGCTGATCGACCGATCGACCCAGATCAGATCGGTGACCTCACGGATGAAGTCGTCGGGGTCTTTGTACGGCAGGTAAGCAACCGGGTCGAGAGACACGCTTTTCACTCCTTCGAGATGCGAAGCTGCGGTTCATCGGTGATCGCTGGCTTCGTCTTCGCCAGTGTATGCGTATGCACAAACGGACGCAAGAGACGATCTTGCGCACACGGTGATCATCGCCGCGAGGCGGGTCAGCCGGCGTGCGCGCGCGCGAGAGTGCTGCGGGAGACGAACACGGACTCGAACCGGGTGTTCTCGAGTTCGGCAGCGGGATCCTCGATGCGGCGCACGATGAGATCGGCCGCGGCGCGCGCCATGCCCGCGATGTCATAGCCGATGGTCGCCAGATCGATGATCGGCCAGGCCGCCTCGGGAAGGTCGTCGAACCCGAGGATCGACAGGTCTTCCGGCACCCGCAGCCCCGCGCGGTGGGCGGCGTTGAGCGCCCCGTACGCGACCACGTCATTGCCGCAGAACAGCAGCGTGGGGCGGTCGTCGGCGGCGAGGATCTCGGCCGCTGCGACCTCACCCTCGGCGGCGCCGTAGGGCACGCGCCGGACGTCGCCCTCGCTCAGCGACATCCCCTCGGCGACCAGCGCTTCACGGAGCGCCGCCTCACGGCTCTGCGCCGTGCTGGTGTTGCTCGGACCGAGCACTGCGCCGACCCGCTTGTGGCCCAGCTCGACAGCTCGCCGAACGGCCTCTCGATACCCGGGAGCGGGGTCGACGACCGTGGCATCCGCCTCGACGAACGAGCCGGTGCGGTTGAAGTACACGAAGGGCAGACCGCGGTCCTTCAGGCGCAGCGGGGCCACCGAGTCGACGGTGGTGGTCGCGAGGATCACCCCGTCGAGGCCGTTTGCCAGCAGACGCTCGACGATCGTGTCGTTGTCGGCCGACTCGGTGTGCAGCATCAGCTGGTAGCCCAGCGCTTCGAGCTCGCGGTGCACCGGCGCGATGATGTGCGAGTAGAACTGGTTGTCGAGATCGGTGAGCAGCAGCCCGATGCGCCGCGTGCGGCCGGAGGACAGTGCACGGCCGGCCTCGCTCGGCACATAGCCCAGCAGCTGCGCCGCTTCGCGGACTCGCAGCTTGGTCGCCTCGGACACGCGGGCGTCGTCGCGCAGGGCGCGAGACACCGTCGGCTGAGAGACCCCCGCCAACCGGGCCACATCACGACTCGTGACGACCATCTGACGCCTCCCCCTCGATTCCAGGATTCTAGTGCCCTTGACGCCAGAATGCATACGCGGTCATAATCAGCACATACGTATGCAACGGAAGGAAGGGCCATGCCCCTGCATCTGAAGACCGCGCCGACGAAGACGTTCGCGGACACCGCCCAGCAGGACGTCGCCGAGCGCGTGAGGGGGATCATCGGCGACATCCGCGAGAACGGCGACACCGCCGTGCGGCGCTACGCCGAGCAGTTCGACAACTGGAGCCGCGACTCGTACCGGCTCTCGGACGACGAGATCGCCGATATCATCGGCACCCTCGACGCGCAGGTGATCACCGACATCGAGTTCGTTCAGAACCAGGTGCGGCGGTTCGCTCAGGCGCAGCGCGACTCGCTCGTCGACATCGAGGTCGAGACGCTGCCCGGGGTCTTCCTCGGCCAGAAGCACGTGCCGGTGCAGGCCGCAGGCGCCTACATCCCCGGCGGCAAGTACCCGCTGACGGCATCCGCTCACATGACGATCATCACCGCGAAGGTGGCCGGCGTGCCCCGCGTGGTCGCCTGCACTCCGCCCATCCGCGGTGAGATCCCCGCAGCGACCGTGGCGGCGATGAAGATGGCGGGCGCCGACGAGATCTACATCCTCGGCGGAGTGCAGGCCGTGGCCGCGATGGCGGTCGGCACCGACTCGATCAAGCCGGTGAACATGATCGCCGGCCCCGGCAACGCCTACGTCGCCGAAGCCAAGCGCCAGCTGTTCGGCGAGGTGGGCATCGACCTCTTCGCCGGCCCCACCGAGATCCTCATCGTCGCCGACGAGCACGCCGACCCGTTCTTCACCGCCGTCGACCTGCTCTCGCAGGCCGAGCACGGCCCCGACTCCCCCGCCGTGCTCGTGACCACGTCGCAGGCGCTCGCGGAAGAGGTCATCGACTGGATCGAGAAGATCCTTCCCGGCATGCCGACCCGCGACTACGCAGCACCCGCCTGGCGCGACTGGGGTCAGGTGATCGTCGCCGACGATCTCGACGAGGCCTACCGGATCGCCGACGACTTCGCCTTCGAGCACGTGCAGATCTTCACGCAGAACCCGCGCGAGGCGCTGACGAGGATGCATGACTACGGGGCGCTCTTCCTCGGCGAGAACACCTGCGTCTCGTACGGCGACAAGGTGATCGGCACGAACCACGTGCTGCCGACTCTCGGCGCCGCGCGGTACACGGGCGGACTGTGGGTCGGCAAGTACCTGCGCACCGTGACGTATCAGGAGATCCAGAACACCGAGTCGTCGGCCGAGCTCGGCGCAGTGTGCGGGCGCGCCGCCCGTGTCGAGCTGTTCGAGGGCCACGCCCGCTCGGGAGACGCTCGCGCCTGGCGCCACGCCGGCACCGAGTTCGCCTGGATCGACGAGAGCCACGCGGCGGTCGGCGCGGAGGCGCGATGACCGACCTCAGCGGTCGCACCGCAGTGATCACCGGCGGCGGCAGCGGGCTCGGGGCGGCCATCGCTCGGGCGCTGCACGCCGCCGGTGCGCAGGTGGTGGTGGTCGGGCGCGACGCGCAGAAGCTCGATGCCGTCGTCGCCGACCTCGGCTCGCGCGCGCGCGGACTCGCCTGCGACGTGTCGGATGAGGCATCCGTCGAGTCGCTGCGAGAGCAGCTGACGGGCACCGAGGTCTCGATCCTCGTGAACAACGCCGGCATTCCCGGCCCGGTCGCCGCTCTCACCGACATCGGTGCCGCCGAGTGGGACGAGGTGTTCGCCGTGAACGTGCGTGGCACCTTCCTGCTCTGCAGGGCGCTGCTTCCCGGGATGGTCGAGCGCGGCGACGGCGACGTCATCAACGTGGCATCCGTGTCGGGCAAGCGTCCCCTCGCGCATCGGACGCCCTACTGCGCGTCGAAGATGGCCGTGATCGGGCTGACATCGACCCTCGCGTTCGAGGTCGGCCCCGCCGGAGTGCGGGTGAATTCGCTGTCTCCCGGCCCCGTGCAGGGCCCCCGGATGGCGCGCAACTTCCGCCTCGAAGCCGAGAGATCGGGAACGAGCATCGACGACGCCGAGCGGGCGTTCGTCTCTCGTGCCGCGCTCGGGCGCATGGTCACGGAGGAGGAGGTCGGCTCGGCCGTCATCGCCATGCTCGCGATGCCGGGCATGTGCGGCGCCGACATAGACCTCTCGGCCGGGATGGTGGCGTGATGACGTCGCTCCGCGCCAGAGCTCGGGCGGGCGAGAAGCTGATCGGCGCTCTGCTGCGGATGCCGTCGGAAGAGCTCGTCGAGATGCTCGCAGTCGCCGAATTCGACTTCATCCTGATCGACTGCGAGCACGGACCGGCCGATCTGGTCGCCCTGCGCCAGCACATGGCGCTCGCCCAGGTGCACGGCGTGCCCGTGATCGTGCGGGTGGGCGAGGGCGATCGTGGTCAGATCCTGCGCGTGCTCGACCAGGGCGCAGAGGGAATCCTCGCGCCCCACCTCGATACGGCAGAGGATGCTGCGGCACTGGTCGATGGCGCGATGTACCCGCCGGTCGGCACCCGCGGCTTCGCGACATACAGCCGGTCAGGACGCTTCGGCCTCGTCGACCCCGCCGACCACCGCGACTGGTGGCTCGAGAACACCCTCGTACTGGGAATGATCGAGTCGCCCGGCGGAGTCGCGAGCGTCGATGCGATCGTCACGACCTCACGACTCGACGGCATCATGGTCGGCCCCGCCGATCTCGCCGCGAGCTCCGGCCCCGACGATCCGCCCGTGCCGGAGTCGATAGCCGCGGTGCATGACGCCCTGGCTCGAGCAGGCTCGCTGCGCATGGACATCGTCGGCACGCGGGATGCGGCGAGCGGGGCCTTCGCCGACGGGGCCGACCTCGTGGTCTACAACCTCGCGTCGTCACTCATAGCGCATCTGCGCGGCCTGGCGGCACCCGAGCGCTGATCCGCACGGCCCCCTGCCTCGGCACCCCTCCCGCCAGCATCCCCGAGCTCGGCGACGCCGCTCAGCTCGGCGACGCCGCTCAGCTCGGCGCGCCCGCGTTCAAGAGCCCGCGTTCAAGTCCGCGTCAGGCAACGACCCCGGCCAGTCGCTGCTGCGACATCCACGACCGCACGAGACGCCCGAACTCCCGCGGCCGCTCGAGTGGCAGCAGGTGTCCGGCGTCGAGCGATACGAGCCGCGCGTCGGGCATCGCCGACACGATCTCGGTGTGGAAGTGCGGCGGACAGATCGCGTCGTCGAGCCCCGAGACCACCAGCGCCGGAATCGACAGCTCGGGCAGTCGGGCCAGCAGGTCGGTGCGCGTGAGCTGCATCCGCAACTGAGCGCGCAATCGCTCCGCCCCCGTGTCATCGCCCATGCGCAGCACCCGGTCGACCAGATCCGGCCGATCGCGTGCGGGCGCCTCGCCGAGAAGCGGGGCGAGGATGCTCTGCTGCAGGTCACGCGGCGACGCCCCGGCGTCCAGCCGGGTCAGCCACCCTCGCCATCCGTCTCGCTGCACGTCGGTCGGCTCTTTCGCGTTCGTCGACACCAGGCACAGCCCCGCCACTCTCTCGGGGGCCGCGAGTGCGAGCGCCATGCCGACGATGCCGCCGAGGGAGTGCCCGACGAGCACGAACCGGTCGGGCAGATCGGTGAGCAGCGCCGAGATCTGATCTGCGATGGAGGGGCGATCCAGCAGCGGCCGGATCGCCCCGTCGAGTACGTCGTCGGCCCACAGGTCAGCGGTGCAGTTCAGGCCGGCGAGCAGCACCAGCGGCGACGCCGCGGCAGGCACGTCAGCCCTTCACTGCGCCGTCGCTGAGGCCGGCGACGAGGTATTTCTGCGCGATGAACGCGATCACGAACACCGGGATGGTGAGCAGCATGGACGCCGCTCCCGCCTGTTGCAGCATCGGCAGCGTCTGGCCGAGCTGCGTCGCGATGAACACGGGCACGGTCTTCGACGACGTGTCTGTCAGCACCAGCGCCGTCAGGTATTCCTGGAACGCGAACAGGAAGACGAAGATGCCGGCGGTCAGGATGCCGGGGCCCATCAGCGGGATCATGACCCTGCGCAGCATCCCGATCCTGGTGCAGCCGTCGATCATCGCCGCCTCGTCGAGTTCTCTCGGGATCTCGGCGAAGAAGTTGCGCAGCAGCCAGATCGTGAACGGCTGATTGATGGCGACGAGGGCGATCGCGAGCGCGAAAGTGGTGTCGTAGATGCCGAGCGCGCGGCTGATGTCATACATGGGCAGCACCACCGCGAAGCGGGGCAGCGCCCGGAAGATCAGTGCGAGCACCAGCAGCAGGGCCGAGACGTAGCTCGGGAATCGAGACAGCGCGTATGCCGCCGGAATGCCGATCGCGAGGGCGATCACGGTCGAGACCACGGCCACCACGAGGGTGTTGATGAGGTAGTCCGCGAAGTACGTGGTCTCCCACAGATCGACGAATGCCTGCAGCGTCGGCTGGTAGTCCCAGAGCACGGGCGGGTTGGCGAAGGCGACGTCGGTGGGCTTGGTCACCGACAGCGTCATCCAGATGAACGGGCTCAGCATCACGACGCAGAGGATCGCGAGGAGGAGCCCTGTGACGACCGGCGGGCGGCGGGGGCCGCGGCGCTTGCGCTTCGAGGCGCCGCTCGTGATGATCGCTCTCGTGGACAGCTCGGAGGTGGTGAGACTCATCGTTCTGCCTTCGCTTCCTTGAAGATGCCCCGGATGAAGGGGATCAGCATGATGAGGATCAGGATGATGGTGAGGACGTTGATCGCGCTTCCGAGGCCGAGGTTCTCGGCGCCGTCGGCGAAGGCGACCGAGTAGACGTACAGCATGATCGACTCGTTCCCGATGTTCTGCGCCTGCGGCGAGAGCGGGATCAGGTTGTCGAACATGCGCAGCACGTCCATGATCGTGATCAGCGTGACGAAGCCGAGCACGCCGCGGATAGTCGGGATGATGACGCTGATGTGCGTCTGGAAGCCGTTGGCGCCGTCGATCTTGGCGGCCTCCTTCAGCTCGTTCGGCACTCCCTGCAGACCTGCCAGGATGATCAGCATCGCGAACGGCAGCATGTGCCAGACCGTGTTGGCGATGACGAGGGCGGCGTTGGGCACCTGGTCGGTGAACCAGAGCACCTGCGTGCCGCCGAAGAACGAGATGAGGCGGTTGACCACCCCGCCGAAGTTGTCGTCGAACAGCCATGAGAACGCGACCGCGCCGACGAGGTTCGGCAGCACGTACGACACCAGCATGATGCCGAGCACCAGCGGGCGCGACGTGGTGATGCGGTTGATGCCGGTGGCGATGATGTATCCGGCCACCAGCAGGATGACCGTGGTGACGACGGTCACCGCGACAGTGAAGAGGACCGCCTTGTGGAAGCGCGGATCGGTGAGAGCGTCGGTGAAATTCTCGAGCCCGACGAAAGTGCCGGGGGTGCCGTAGCGGACCTGTTCGAAGCTCCACTGCACCGTGCGCACCAGCGGGAGCACGAGCAGTGCGCCCATCACCAGCAGGCTCGGGAAGAAGAGCAGCCAGAACTCGCGTGCCTTCATGAGCGTCCTTCCTTGGACGGACTGTGGCCTGAACTCGCGCTCAGGCCACAGTCATGGACGTCGGGTGTCGGTCAGCCGGCGATCTTCTCGCCTGCGGCCTGCATCTGGGCGAGTCCCTCGTCGACCGAGATCTGGCCGTTGAGGATCGAGACCAGGGTGGGTCGGATCTCGTTGGTGATGTCGGCGATGATCGGCGACACGATCGGCGGCATCGCGCTGGCGATGGAGTCGTTCGCGGCTGCGCCGTACGGCGAGTTCTCTTCGGTGACCATTCCCTCGCGTGCGGGGTATGCGGCCGGGACCGATGCCTTCGACGCGTCTTCGCTGACGGCCGAGGCCATCATCTGGAAGAGCATGTCGTGGTCGAGCTTCGTGTTGAAGGGGATCGACCACCCGTCGATCGACAGTCGGTTGTACGAGTACTCGGCCTCATCGGAGACCTTGGGAGCACCGGCGAACCCGAACGAGTCCGACAGCTTCGAGTTCTCGGGCAGCGTCAGGTCGAACATGCGCCCGGAGAACATGATGGACATCGCGGCGGTGCCGTTGAACATCTGCTGCTGCACCTTGGGCTGGTCGAAGGTCGTGACCTGCGGGTCCATGTACGGCTTGAGCGCGAGCATGGCCTCGAGCGCTTCCTTCGCCTCGGGACTGTCGAGAGTGACCTCTCCGTCTGCGCTGACGAAGTCGGCTCCGAGGGAGTTCATCGCCGCCTCGAACCCGGTGGTGACGTCGGCGGTCGCGAGCCACGGCAGCGCGATCGGGTAGTCCATGAGGCCTTCGGCCTTGATCGCGTCTGCGGCGGTGATCATCTCGTCGAACGTGGTCGGCACCTCGAGGCCGAGGTCGTCGAAGACATCGGTGCGGTACGCCATGACGTACATCTGAGCCTGCATCGGGATGGCGTAGATGTCGCCGTCGTACGACATGCCCTCGACCATCGACTCGCTGATCTCGTCGAGGCCGTAGTCGTCGGCGTACTTGTCCCACAGGTCGTTCAGCGGGATGAGCTTCTCCTCCTCGCCGAAGCCGGGGATGACGAATCCGTAGGTCTCGAGGATGTCGTAGGTGCCGGAGTCTCCTGCGAGCGTGGCGGTGGTCTTGGTCACCTGCCCCCCGAAGTCGATCGGGTCGTGCTTCAGTGTGACATCGTCGGTCGAACAGCTCGAGACCATGGTGTCGGTGAAGGGGTCGATGGCGGAGGAGTTGTAGGCGAGGACGTTGACCGTGGTCTTGCCCTCTGGAGCGGTGTAGTCGCACGACACCGTTGTCGCGTTGTCGTTGTCGGTGCGGGTCCCGGCGCCGCAGCTGGAGAGGGCGACCATGCCCACTGCTGCGAGGGCGAGTACCGGCAGTGCCCGATGCTTGATGTGTCCCATGACGCTGATGGTATACGTATGCAACGGACTTAGGGAAGCCTACATTCCCGGAAACTTTCGGTGCTGAATACGTATACTGCCGAAATCCGCGCGCTGGTGCCGCGAGACGCCCTCCGCACCACTCTAGAGGCCTTCGACGATCTCCTTGATCGCCGCCGGTCGACCGCCCGGATCGCACCGGATCGCGGCGTGCAGTGCGTCACTCCGTGCCTGTCGGATGCCCGGAGCGCGCTACGCCCGAGGCTTGCGCTTCTCGAGCACGCCGGCGAGCAGCACCGCCACCAGCGCGGCGGCGGGCGCCACGATCAACCCGGCCCGCAGACTCTCGGTGTCGGCGATGAAGCCGACGAACGGCGGCGAGAGCAGGAAGCCGAGTCGCAGCAGCCACGACACGATCGTGAGTCCGGCGCCGCGGCGCAGCCCGGGCAGCTCGTCGGCGGCGTGCATGGCGGCGGGGATCAGTGTCGCGATTCCGAAGCCGACGGCGGCGAAGCCGGCGATCGTTCCCGGAACGCTCGGGAAGATCAGGGCGAGCGTCATGCCGGCCGCGGCGATGAGACCGCCCACCCGAGCCACGGCGCGCTGGCCGAAGCGGTCGGTCATGCCGTCGCCCAGCATGCGTCCGATGAACTGCGCCCCGACCAGGGCGATGAATCCGAGCGGCGCGATCGCGGCCGCAGCACCGAGCGACTCGCTCAGGTAGAGCGTCGCCCACGAGTTGCCCGCATCCTCGGCGATGGCGCCGGCCATGGCGATGAGGGTGAGGGCGATGAGCGCCATCACGATCCGCGGGCTCAGTCCACGGCGCACGGCGGCCTGCAGCTCGACGGGCTCGGCGGTCGCCTCGGCATCTTCGTCTTCGTCGCGTCCGGGCAGGCAGAACCACAGCGCGGTGAACGCCACGGCGGCGAACACGGCGGTCGAGATGCCCAGATGCACACCGAGGGGCAGCTGCAGGGCGATGGCCGCCGCCGCCATGCCGCCGCCCAGCACCGCGCCGATCGACCAGATGGCGTGGAAGGAGTTGATGATCGAGCGTCCGTAGCGCCGCTGCACGCGCAACCCGTGAGCATTCTGCGCGACGTCGGTGATGGCGTCGGAGGCTCCGCCGAGCAGCAGCGCGACCGCGAAGAGGATGCCGGAGGGCGCGAGGGCTGCGGCGAGCAGCCCGAGACCCGTGGCGATGGTGCCGATCACGGCGATGCGCGCCGAGCCGAAGCGACGGATCAGCACGGCCGCGAGCAGCCCCGCAGCGATCGCGCCGGCGGGGAAGGCCGCGATCGCGAGCCCGTAGCCGACGTTGTCGAGCCCGAGCGCGGACTTGATCTCGGGATACCGAGGCAGGATGTTGGCGAACAGGGCCCCGTTCGTGAGGAACAGCGCCGAGACGGCGATGCGCGCGCGGCGGGTGGCCCGGTCGGGAACCGAGCGTCGAATCGATTCGACAGCAGTCATGGCAACGATGCTACAGGGCGAGCAGACCAGTCTCGCAATCGCCGGCGACCGTCAGCGCTCAGAGACGGTCGGGTCAGCTCAGCAGCGGTTCTGCCTCGGAAGCAGACGCGGCAGGTGCGGCTGCGGCCGACGCGGCGGATGCGGCGACCACCGCGGCCTTCGCCGCGTCGAGGTCGCCGAAGAGGCCGATGAAATCCGACCGCGGTCCGAAGGCGCGGAAGCCCTCCGGCGCCGTTCCGGTGATGGAGCCGAGGAACTGGCGGCGGTCATTGCCGACGTGGAACCCCGGATCGACCTCGACCCACAGACCTCGTGGGCGCGACGCCCCGCGCACCCGCGCGCTCGTCACCGCCTTCGCGGTGTTCCTGATTCGGGCGGACACGGGTCACGCACTCATCGCATGCAGGGTGCGCGAGCCCGCGATGACCGGGGCGAACTCGTCGCGGGTGAGGTCGAGGCCGCCAGCCGAGTTCGCGGAGTTCATCATCGAGACCACGAGGGTGCGATCGATGGCGGCCTCTTCTTCGATCGCGAAGCGCAAGGGGATGGAGGCATGCAGCCACAACGTCTCGGCCATACCGTCGCCGACGGCGAGCGTGAGCGGGAAGGATTCGTTGCGCCGCAGCTTGGTCACGGTGACGAGTCGCAGGTGCGTCAGCACCTCGTCGTCGACCTCGATCGATGCTGCAGTGTTTCCGTAGGCCAGGTAACCCATGATCTCTCCCTCCTGCGAGTATTCGCTTGAGAAATAGATTACTAGGTTACCTAGCTAAATCCCAGTCCGACCTAGGGGAGGTCGCTGATCTCTTCGGTGAGACGTCGCAGGAACCGCGTGATCGCGTCGGTCTGCTCCGGTGTGAACTCGCTGGCGAGCGACTCGATGCGCTGCGTCAGCTCATCGGCCTGGGCGTTGAGATCGCGCAGCGACGGACGCAGCACCTTCGACCGCGCATCGGCCGGGTGCGGGGCGACGACGATCTGGCCTCGCTCCTGCAGTCGACGCNNGCGATCCGTGTCGTTCGGTGCGCGCACAGCAGCCAGCCGACGCCCGAACTGTGCTTCGGCGCGACGGAGTTCGTCGACGCGAGCGACGAGGTCGGTCGCCTGAGTTCTCGTCTCGATCCTGCTGGCCATGTGTCACCCCCTGACCCCTCCATGCTACTTGAGAAACAGGTAACCAGGTTGCCTAGTGAAATCCAATGCGACCAGCCTCTCTGATGTGATGAGATGATGGAATCCTGGGAAAGGGACGACATGGTCGAGCGATTCACACTCGAGAATGCCGGATACATCGCGTACTCCGACATGCTCGATCGTCTGCGAACGCGCTTCCCCTCCGTTCCCGAATGGCGCCTCGACCAGATCGTCGCTGCCGAGCACGACGCGATCACCGGCGGGATCCTGCGGATCGTGCCCGCCGAGGTCGAATCCGGCGCGATCGAGATGCTCGCACGTGAAGTGGAATCCGACGGACGTGAAGACACCCTGAGCGACGATGGCGAGGTGGCGTGATGGAGCGCTCCGAGGAATTCAGCCGATCCGGCTACTGGTATCCCGAGTCCGACAGTGCCAGCACCGTCGACGTCCTCAACATGCTCCGCCGCTACCGCGGGGCGGAGACCGCGATGCGCGCCCGCACCCGCGTCTCGATGGGCATGAATGAGACCGACCTCGTGGCCCTGCGCTTCCTGCTGCGCGAGCAGCGCGCGGGACGCCTCGTGCGACCGATCGACATCGCCCGCATGCTCGACATCTCGACGGCATCCACCACCACCCTGATCGATCGCCTCGAGAAGGGCGGTCACGCCCGCCGCGAAGCGCATCCGACCGACCGCCGTGCCGGCGTGATCGTTCCGACCGTGAGCAGCGACGACGAGGTGCGTGAGACCCTCGGCGCGATGCACCGGCGGATGCTGGCGCTCGTCGACGAGATGAGCGACCAGGAGCGTGCCGTCGTCACGCGCTTCCTCGCCGGCATGACCTCGGCGATCGAAGAGGCGTCGGACCTCGACCAGGAGCTGCGAGACGTCATCCGCTCGCACGAGGCGTCCGAGGCCGAGTCCGAGTCGGAGTCGACCGGCGAGTAGCCGACGACCCCGACACCGGCACGGGCCTCAGGCCTTGTCGGTCTGCGCGTCAGCCTGCCCCTCGGCCTCGAGGCGCTCGGGGAAGAGCTCGTCGAGGTCGAGGTCGGGGTTGTCCTCCTGCGTCTCGACCAGCTCGACGGCCTCTTCGTGCGTCTGCACGCTCGGCATCGCACCGGGCAGAGGCCGGCGCGCCGATTCCTTGAGCACGACCACGGCGACGAAGCCCGCGATCGACGTGCCGATCACGTAGAACGCCGGCGCCAGCGACGAGCCGGTGAGCTGCACCAGCGCCTCCATGACGACCGGAGCGGTACCTGCGAACAGCGCCACGGCGAGGTTGTACGAGATGCCCATGCCGCCGTAGCGCGACGACGTGGGGAAGAGAGCGGGCAGCGACGACGCGAGGTTCGCGACGTAGAAGGTGACCGGGAAGGCCAGCAGCACGAGACCGAGCAGCGTCGACCAGATCTCGCCGTGCATCATGAACAGGAACGACGGCACGGCGAGCACGATGGCCGAGACCGACCCGATGAACAGCACCTTTCGGCGCCCGATGCGGTCGGAGAGCTTTCCGGTGAGCGGGATGCACAGCGCCATCGCCACGAGCACGGGAAGGGTGAGCAGGGTGCCGTGCACCTCGTCGTAGCCCAGCGTTCCGGTGAGGTAGGTGGGCATGTACGAGGTGAGGGCGTAGCCGACGGTGTTCGCGGCCGCGACGAGCACGAAGGCCGTCAGCAGCTCGCGCCAGTACGCGCGGATCAGCGCGAGGACGCCCTTGGGCGCATCGACGGATTCCTTGGCGTCGTCGGCCGCGCGCTGGGCGGCATCCTGAGCCTCCTGGAACGCCGGGGTGTCTTCGATCTTGAGACGGAAGTAGATGGCGATGAGGCCGAGCGGAAGAGCGACCAGGAACGGGATGCGCCAGGCGAAGCCCTGCATGACCTCGGCCGACAGCGTCAGCTGCAGGATCGACACGAACGCGGCGCCGATGGCGAAGCCCATGTACGAGCCGAGATCGAGCAGCGAGGCGTAGAAGCCGCGGCGCTTGTCGGGCGCGTACTCGGTGATGAATGTGGTGGCGCCGGCATACTCGCCGCCGGTCGAAAAGCCCTGCGCGAGCTTGAGCACGATGAGCAGGATGGGCGCCCAGACCCCGATGACCGAGAAGTCCGGCAGCACGCCGATGAGGAAGGTCGCCGCCGCCATCATGATCAGCGTGAACGCGAGCACCCTCTGGCGCCCCATGCGATCGCCGAGCTGTCCGAGCACGACCCCGCCGAGCGGACGCGCGACGAACGTCACCGCGAAGACGCCGAGCGAGAACAGCGACTGGGCGCCTGCCGAGGCATCCGGCAGGAAGGCCCGCCCGATGATCACCGCGAGGTAGCCATAGACGCCGATGTCGTACCACTCCATGAGGTTGCCGACCACGGTGCCCGCGACAGCGCGGCGCAGCATCGGCCGGTCGACCACGGTGACGTCGTCGACCGTGAGCCTGCGGGGCTCCGCAGCTGCGGGTCGCAGGCGTCGCAGCAGTCGCTGCCACAGGGTGAGGTTCTCGGTCTTCAATGGATCGGACATTCCGTCATCTTCTCTCTCGGGTCCGCTCAGCGTCGTAGGCCGGGCCGGACAGACGGCGGGGAGGCGGCTGTCGCCGCCTCCCCGCACTGTGTGCTGCCGGTCTCAGTTGTTGAATGCGTCCTTGACGTTC
>NZ_JAGGPD010000106.1:0-5604 GCF_018613995.1 Microbacterium sp. ISL-103
GGGCTGTTCCCGACGTGCGGCGAGCAGCTGAACAAGAACGCCGAGCTGGCTGCCACCTCCACGGCGTCGACGGCGGCGACCCTCGGCATCAACGAGTAGCGAACCCGGTGGCGAAGCTCTACTTCCGCTACGGGGCGATGAACTCGGGCAAGTCCACCTCGCTCCTCCAGGCCGCCTACAACTACGAGGAGCGTGGCCAGCACGTACTGCTTGCCAAGCCGGCGATCGACACCAAGGGTGCGTCCGAGATCGCCAGCCGGCTCGGCGTGACCCGCGGGGTCGACTTCCTGATCGCACCGGATGCCGACGCGCGGGCGCTCTTCGCCGAGCACCGCGCACGTGCACGTCGTGCGGCAGAGGACGAGCTGATCCCCAGCGGCCCGGTCGACGTCGCCTGCCTCCTGATCGACGAAGCCCAGTTCCTCACGGCCGAGCAGGTCGACGACCTGTTCCGGATCGCCATCGAAGACCGCATCCCGGTGATGGCGTACGGCATCCGCAACGACTTCCTCACCCATGCCTTCCCGGGCTCGGCGCGTCTGCTCGCCATCGCGCACTCGCTGGAGGAGCTGAAGACCATCTGCCGGTGCGGACGCAAGGCGGTCTTCAACGGCCGGGTCATCGGCGGACGGTTCGTGTTCGACGGCGACCAGGTCGCGATCGACGAGGGTGCCGACGGGTCGGCCGCGCCTGAACTCACGACTTACGAGTCGCTGTGCGGTGCCTGCTACCTCGAGGAGTCCGGCGGACGCCTGGGCTGAGCCCGCCCGTCCGACTGCGGATTGCGTGGTCTGACCACACGCGCTACTGTGGTCAGACCACACTGGCGGCGTCGATGACCGACGCCGCAGAACGCCCACGACGAGGAGAGCGAATGCCGGAGCAGCCCGCCCGCGCCTGGCGACTCGTGCTCGAGCACGTCGAGCGCGACCTTCTCGACGGACGTATCGGCCCGGGGCACCGTCTCGCCTCCGAACGCGACCTCGCATCCGACCTCGGTGTCGGGCGATCCAGTGTCCGCGAAGCACTTCGCGTGCTCGAGGTGATGGGACTCATCCGCACGTCGACCGGGTCCGGCCCGCAGGCGGGCGCCATCGTCATCGCGACCCCCAGCGGGGGCATGTCGACCCTCCTCAGGCTCCAGGTCGCCGCACAGGGATTCCCGCTGTCCGACGTCGTGCAGACCCGACTGCTGCTCGAAGACGCGGTCGTCGCAGCTCTCGCGAGCCAGCATGCCCCCGACCTGGCCGCAGCGCACCGGGTGCTCGATGCGATGGATGCCGCGGGTCTCACCTCGGCCGAGTTCCTCGCGCTCGATGCCCAATTGCACCTCGCCCTCGCCGAGTCGAGCGGCAACACCGTGGTCGCGGCGATCATGGCGGGCCTTCGCACCTCCATCGAGTCGTACGTGCAAGAGGGGGCCTCGGCCATCACCGACTGGGATGCCATGGCCGATGTGCTGCGCTCCGAGCACCGCGCGATCATCGAGGCCATCGCCTCGGGCGACGGAGCGACCGCCCAGGCTCTCGTGCGCGCGCACATCACCGGCTACTACACCGCGGCGGGCCTGACCCGCAGCACCCGACCCATCGACTGAGAGGACACGACATGGTCCAGCGCCAGGTTCCCAACCCCAAAGAGCTGCTCGAGCTGATGAAGTTCAAGAAGCCCGAGCTCGACGGCAGGAAGCGCCGTCTCGATTCGGCCCTCACCATCGCCGACCTGCGCACCATCGCGAAGCGCCGCACGCCCAAGGCGGCCTTCGACTACACCGACGGTGCGGCCGAGGGCGAGCTGTCGCTCACCCGGGCGCGTCAGGCGTTCCAGGATGTCGAGTTCCACCCCGGCATCCTCCGCCCCGCTCCCACCGTCGACACCTCGGTCGACATCCTCGGCGGCCCCTCGGCGCTGCCCTTCGGCATCGCGCCGACCGGCTTCACGCGCCTCATGCAGACCGAGGGTGAGATCGCAGGCGCCGGGGCCGCCGCGGCCGCCGGAATCCCGTTCACTCTGTCGACCCTCGGCACGACGTCGATCGAGGGAGTGAAGGCCGCCAATCCGCACGGCCGCAACTGGTTCCAGCTCTACGTCATGCGTGACCGTGAGATCTCGTACGAGCTGACTCGCCGCGCCGCCGCAGCGGGCTTCGACACCCTGCAGTTCACCGTCGACACCCCGGTCGCGGGCGCGCGCCTGCGCGACAAGCGCAACGGCTTCAGCATCCCGCCGCAGCTCACACTCGGCACGATCGTCAACGCGATCCCGCGTCCGTGGTGGTGGTACGACTTCCTCACGACCCCCAAGCTCGAGTTCGCCTCGCTGAGCACCACCGGCGGCACCGTCGGCGAGCTGCTCGACGCCGCGATGGACCCGACGATCAGCTATGACGACCTCGCGGTGATCCGCGACATCTGGCCGGGAAAGATCGTGATCAAGGGCGTGCAGAACGTCGAGGACTCGGTGCGTCTGCGTGACGCGGGCGTCGACGGCATCGTGCTCTCCAACCACGGTGGCCGCCAGCTCGATCGCGCACCGATCCCGTTCCATCTGCTGCCCGAGGTGCGCAAGGCCGTCGGCGATGACTTCACGGTCATGATCGACACGGGCATCATGAACGGCGCCGACATCGTCGCCGCGGTCGCACTCGGCGCCGACTTCACCCTCATCGGCCGTGCCTACCTCTACGGGCTGATGGCGGGCGGGCGCGCGGGCGTCGATCGGACGATCGAGATCCTGCGCACCGAGATCGAGCGCACGATGCGCCTGCTGGGCGTGGCCTCGCTGGCCGAGCTCGAGCCCTCGCACGTGACGCAGCTCACCAGGCTCGTGCCGGTGAGCCGCTCGGCCTCAGACGTCGTGGTCCGCTGACGCGGCCTCGTAGAGGGAAGGCACCTCAGAGCGTCGTGAGCAGCTCGTCGAGCTTGTCTGCGGTGTCTTCCCACCCCTCGACCGCGACGGACGGAACGCCGATCGCGAGCACCGGGTAGTCGTTGCCGCCTTCGTCGAGCCGGTCGCCGTAGAACAGCATCGAGGTCAGGGGGATGCTCGTGTGCTCGGCGAGCTGGCGCATCCCGAACGCCTTGTCGATGCCGGCGAGGGTGATGTCGATCGACGGCGAGCCGCCGGACCGCACCTCGAGGTCGGGGAGTCGAGCGGCCACCGCGTCGCGCAGCGCCTCCCGCTTCGCGCCGTCGGGGTCCCAGGCGTGCTTCGCGTCGCGGGGTGCCTTCTGCCCGAGGGCCGAGAAGGTGATCTGCGACCCGCGGTCTTCGAGGATCTCGCCCCAGGGCTCGGTCTCCCAGAGCCCCAGCCGCTCGGCCTCTTCGCGCAGAGCGGTCAGCGCGCCCGCCTTCTGCTCGGGGGTGAGGTCGTGCGCGTACAGAGGAGCGAAGTCCGTGCCGTCGTGGCGCAGGTACCGGGTGCCGCAGGTCGGCAGCAGGTGCAGGCGTGAGGCGGAGCCCTCGTCGATGTCGCCCAGCTGAGCGATCACCTGCGAGCGGAACTGGGTCTCGTTGCCTCCCGAGATGATCGCGACCTCGACTTTGTCGAGCAGCGCCAGCAGCAGTGCGGCGATCCGTGGATCGATGGCTCCCTTGGAGGGGGCGAGGGTGTCGTCGAGATCGAAGGCCACGAGTGCAGGCGAGGTCATGATGCTTCCAGAGTACGGGGCGGATGCTGCGGGGTGTGCGGGGCGAACAGCAGCGTGCCCGCGATCGCGAGGAACACGCCGATCAGCGCGCCGCCGGAGTTCGCGAGCACATCGGTGAGGGTGGCCGCTCGGTGCGGCAGAGCCACACGCTGGGCCACCTCGATCGAGAGCGACAGGGCCGGGCCGATGATGACGGCGAGCGGCCAGAGGCGGCGCGGCACGAGGATGAACGCGAGGATGCCGATGGGCACGAAGACGAGCACGTTCGCGATGATCTCGAGGCGGGTGAAGTCGAGAGACTCCCACCCCAGGCGATGTGCGCCCGAGAGCACGAGATCGAGCAGGTTCGGCATCGACTGCTCGACGCGCGCGGGCGTGAGCGTCAGCAGCACGAGGCCGGCGAAGAACGGGATGCCGAGGACCAGAGCGATGCCGCGGGTGAGGCGGCGCGGGGGAGGGAACCAGCCACTCATGCGGTGCCTTTCGCCTCGGTCCTGATACAGAGAAGGCCGCCCGTGAGGGCGGCCTTCCGGTGTTACTGGTCGGGGTGACAGGATTTGAACCTGCGACCTCTTCGTCCCGAACGAAGCGCGCTACCAAGCTGCGCCACACCCCGTTTTGCAACCCTCCGAGTCTACAGCGAAATGCTCGCTGCGCCGAATCGAGGGGTCATCCGCGCGCCGTGAGCGTCAGCAGTGTCGCCTCCGGGCGGCACGCGAAGCGCACGGGCGCGTAGATCGAGTGACCGCATCCTGCGCTGACGTTGAGCGGCACGGTGCGCTCGCCCTGCGTCCATGTGCTCAGGCCCTTGGCCTGCTTCAGCGGGATGTCGCAGTTGGCGACGAGCGCGCCGAACCCCGGCAGGCACACCTGGCCTCCGTGCGTGTGGCCGCCGAAGATCGCGTCGGCGCCGAGCTCGATGTACCGGTTCATCACGCGCTGGTAGGGCGCGTGAGTCACACCGAGCACCGACGTGCCGGCATCCTGCGGCCCGAGACGCTCGATCGCACCGGGCAGATCCTCGAGCCGATCCCAGTGCCGATGCGCGTCGCTGACGCCCAGGAACTCGATGGGGTTGCCCGCGATCGTCAGGCGTGCGGCCCTGTTGTTCAGGTCGGTCCAGCCGAGCTCGTCGGTGAAGAACGCATCCATCGCGTCGGTGTCGAGGAAGGTCGGTTCGCTGTGCCGCTTCGACGGGCCCGCGAAGTAGCGGATCGGGTTGCGGGGAGCGGGGCCGTTGACGTCGTTCGACCCGTGCACGAAGACTCCGGGGATTCCCGCGAACGGCTCGAACGCCCGACGGATGCCGTCGAGGCCGTTTCGATGACCGAGGTTGTCGCCGGTGTTGATCACGAGATCGGGCTTCAGCTGCGCGAGGGATGCGAGCCAGTCCTGTTTGCGGTGCTGCCACGGAGCCATGTGGGCGTCCGAGACGTGGAGGACGCGGATCGGGGCGGAGCCGGGGGCCAGAGCGGATGCCGTGGCCTCGCGCACCGTGAACAGGTAGCGCTCGATGCCGATGCCCCAGACGGCGGCCGCAGCACCAGCGGCCCCCACCGCGCCGAGCGCGATGAGGGCCGGGTGTGCCGAGCGGCGTGAGGTCACTTGCACGTGACCGCGATCGTGGTGCTCTTGTTGGCCGCGCTGTTGGCGGCGGGCGATGTCGACGCGACGGTCGCACCGTTCCCGTTGCAGGATCCGTCGAAGTCGATCGATGTGAACCCTGCGCCGAACAGCGCGTTCTGCGCTTGAGCCTGCGTCTGCCCGGTGATGTCCGGAACCGTCGCGCCCTGGCCGTTGCTCGGCGAGAGCGTGATGGTCGCACCACTCGGCGCCTGACCTGCCGGATCCTGAGCCACGACGGTGCCCTTGGCCTTGTCGCTGTCGACCTCGGGGCCCACGGCGACCTGGAAGCCCGCTCCCTTGAGCGTGGCCGTGGCCTGCTCGACGGTCTG
>NZ_JAGGPD010000106.1:5611-22680 GCF_018613995.1 Microbacterium sp. ISL-103
CACCTGTCGCCGCCGTAGATGGCGTTCGCCGCCTGCTGCGCGGCGCGGGCGACCGGATAGCGCAGGTCGCTGAGCTTGTAGCCGTTGTACCAGCTCTGGTTGATCGGGACCTCGCCCAGCGTGCGTCCGACCCAGACGGCCGTCGTCACCTTCGTGCTGGACTCGATCATCATCGTTCCCCAGCCGTTGTGGGTACCGGTCTTGCCGATCAGCGGGGTGCCGTCGTCGGTGTTCGCGCGCTGACCGGTACCGCCGCCGGTCATGACACCCTGCAGCGCGTAGGCGGCAGTGGCGGCGACCTCGGGGGAGATCACCTGGGAGCACGTCGACTCCGGAACCGGAAGCTCGTTGCCGTCGCCGTCGACGACGCGTGCGATCGCGACCGGCGTGCAGTGGATGCCCTTGTTCGCGACCGTCGCGTACGCCCCGGCCATCGCAAGAGGTGAGATGTACTTCGAGCCGAGGACGTCGAAGGGACGGTTCTCGTCCGTCGTCTTCCCACCCTTGGCGGGCGTGACGCCCATGCGGTCGGCGACCTTGTTGATGTCGCAGAGGTCGAGCTTCTCGGCCATCGCGAAGAAGCCGGTGTTCAGCGAGTCGCGGGTGAACCTCATCACGCTGCCGGTGTAGCCGGAGACGCGGTTGAAGTTACCGACCTCCTTGCTGTCGAAGGTGAAGGTCTCGCCCTCGCACGAGGCGGGGATCGACATCCGGCGAGTGGTGCCGTTCAGCGTCTCACGAACCGAGTGGCCCTTCTCGAGCCAGTCGATCAGCGTGAAGAGCTTGTACGTCGATCCCACGGAGAACCCGCCGGACCCGCCGTGCGCCTGGTCGGAGGCCCAGACCAGCGCCGAGTAGGCCTGGTCGTTCTGCACCGTCTCGCTGAACGTGGTGTTCTGCGTGATGGCGAGGACCTTGCCCGTGCCGGTCTCGATCGAGACCCCGGCCGCGCCGAAGTACTGGTTGTCGGGGTTCTTCGGCACCAGCTCGTTCATCGCGTTCGCAGCCGCGTTCTGGATGTCGATGTTCATCGTCGTGTAGATCTTCAGGCCGCCCTGACGCAGCAGATCCTTGCGAGCGGTCTCGTTCTCGCCGAACGCGGGGTCGGTGAGGACGACCGACTTCACGTACTCGCAGAAGTACGCGCTGCGCGCCACGTTGCCTGCCGAGACGCAGCCCTGGGTGGGCTGGGTGATCGCGGGCGTGATCGGCGACGCATCCGCCTCGTCGTACTGAGCCTGTGTGATCTTGCCGAGGGTCAGCATGCGCTGGAGCACGTAGTGACGACGCTCGAGCGTCATCGCATAGCCGTCTGCCTTGCTGTTGTGGGCGACGCCGTCCTTGTCGGTCCAGGTGCCCGCCTCTTTGTCGATGCGGTACAGGTTCGGGTTCTGCACCATGCCGGCGATCGTGGCAGCCTGCGCTGCCGTGAGCTTCGCCGCCGTGGTCGAGAAGTAGTAGTTGGCCGCCGACTCGATGCCGTAGACCGTGCCGCCGAAGTTGGCGATGTTGAGGTACCCGAGAAGGATGTCGTTCTTCGAGTACTCCTTCTCGATCTGCAGGGCGTAGCGCATCTCCTGCAGCTTGCGCTCGACGCCCTCGGCGCCCTTCGCGTTCGTGGCCGCCTCCCAGCACGCCTGCAGATCGTCGGCGTAGGTGCCGGACGCGGGGTCGGCCTCCTGCTCGCACTCCTGGATCAGGACGTTCTTCACGTACTGCTGGGTGATCGTCGAGGCGCCGCGGTCGTCGGTGCCGCGCAGGTTGTCGACCAGGGCCTTGGTCGTCGCGCCGACGTTGATTCCGCCGTGCGTGAAGTAGTCCTTGTCCTCACTCGAGAGGATCGCGTCGTACACCACGGGGTTGATCTGGTTGTACGTCACCGGGATGCGGTTCTGCTCGTAGAACGACGCCAGCTCGACCGGCTTGTCCTCCGAGTTCATCGCGTAGATGGTCGACTGCTCCATCGGCCGGTTCACCTGCAGGTTGGCCGGGAGCTTGTCGAAGATGGTGAGGGCCTGGGATCCGGCGATACCCGTCATGGCGAGGACCGGGGTGACGCTGGCCGCGACGAGGAGGCCGGCTACGGCGCTGAGCCCGACGAGTCCGAGGACTCCGCCGAGCGCACCTTTCACCGTGCGATTCTTTTGAGGCATACGCTAGATCGTAGGGGAGTTCCCTGAATACCGCCTTTGACGCATCCGCGCGCGCCGATGCGGCCAGACAGGAGTGCCATGACCAAGTGGGAGTATCTCACCACGCCTCTGCTGATCCACAACACCGCCGCGATCCTCAACAACTGGGGCAAGCAGGGGTGGGAACTCGTGCAGGTCGTGCAGGGACCCGAGGGCGGGCTCGTCGCCTACTTGAAGCGCCCGGTGACGGCGGATGCCGCGGGCAACGCCGCGGGCCTCGCTGCAGCAGCCGAAGCATCCCGTCAGTTCGAGGGAGGAGCGGCATGAGCATCTCGCAGCGCCTGACCGAGCTCGGAATCGAGCTGCCCGTCGTCGCCGCTCCCGTCGCGGCATACGTGCCGGCCGTCGTGCACGACGGACTCGTCTACACCTCGGGCCAGCTGCCCTTCACCGGCGGCGCACTGCCTGCGACCGGAAAGGTCGGCGCCGAGGTCACCGCCGACGACGCCAACGCCTACGCCCGCACCTGCGCGCTGAACGCCCTCGCGGCCGCTGCGGCTGCCGCCGGTGGCGTCGACAACATCCGCGGAGTGCTGCGTGTCGGTGGCTTCGTGGCATCGACCCCCGACTTCTCGGGCCAGCCCGGGGTCATCAACGGCGCAAGCCTGGTGCTGGGCGAGATCTTCGGCGACGCAGGTCAGCACGTGCGTGCGGCCGTCGGCGTGCCCGTGCTGCCGCTCGACAGCCCCGTCGAGGTCGAGGTCACCTTCATCCTCGCCTGACGCCCTGCATGACGAACGCCCCCTCTCGATTCGAGAGGGGGCGTTCGTCGTCTGCGGCTACTTGACCTGGGCCGAGATGATGCTCATGACCGCGGTGTCGGCGAGTGTCGTGGTGTCGCCGACCTCGCGCCCCTCTGCGACGTCACGCAGCAGCCGGCGCATGATCTTGCCCGACCGGGTCTTGGGCAGCTCGCCGACGATGTACACGTCGCGCGGGCGGGCGATCGCACCGATCTGCTCGCCGACCCACAGGCGCAGCTGCTGGGCGAGACCGGCCGGGTCGTGGGCCGACAGGTAGCTCTCCTTGATGATGACGAAGGCGACGACCGCCTGGCCGGTCGTCTCGTCAGCTGCTCCGACGACGGCGGCTTCGGCGGTGGCCTCGTGAGCGACCAGGGAGGATTCGATCTCGGCGGTCGAGAGCCGGTGACCCGAGACGTTCATGACGTCGTCGACGCGTCCGAGCAGCCACAGGTCGCCATCCTGATCGAGGCGTGCGCCGTCGCCCGCGAAGTAATAGCCCTGCTTCTCGAACTTGTCCCAGTACGTCTCCTTGAAGCGCTCGGGGTCGCCCCAGATGCCGCGCAGCATGCTCGGCCACGGCTCGGTCACGACGAGCAGGCCGCCGTTGCCGTTGCCGACCTCGGCGCCCGCCTCGTCGACGACGTCGATCGCGATGCCGGGCAGCGGCACCTGGGCCGAGCCGGGCTTGGTCGCCGTGACCCCGGGGAGCGCCGACACCATGATCGCGCCCGTCTCGGTCTGCCACCAGGTGTCGACGATCGGCGTCGTGCCGGCGCCGATCACATCGCGGTACCAGATCCACGCCTCGGGGTTGATGGGTTCGCCCACCGAGCCGAGCAGGCGCAGCGACGACAGGTCGAACTTCGCAGGCACGCTGCGGCCGATCTTCATGAACGAGCGGATCGCGGTGGGAGCCGTGTAGAAGATCGAGACCTTGTACTTCTCGATGATCTCCCACCAGCGGCCGGGGTGCGGCGAATCGGGGGTGCCCTCGTAGATGACCTGGGTCGCGCCGTTCGCGAGCGGACCGTACGTGACGTAGCTGTGCCCGGTGATCCAGCCGATGTCGGCCGTGCACCAGTAGACATCGGTCTCGGGGTGCAGATCGAACACGTACTTGTGCGAGTACGCGGCCTGGGTGAGGTAGCCGCCCGACGTGTGCAGGATGCCCTTGGGCTTTCCCGTCGTGCCTGACGTGTAGAGGATGAAGAGGGGGTTCTCGGCGGGGAACGCCGCTGCCGTGTGCTCGGCGGATGCTGCCGGCACCACGTCGTGCCACCACAGGTCGCGTCCGTCTTCCCAGTCGACCTCGTTCTCGCCGCGGCGGACGACGAGCACGTGCTCGACGGTCTGCTGCTCGCCGTCGCCGCGGTCGGACAGCGCCTGGTCGACCGCGGGCTTCAGCGCCGACACGCGACCCTTGCGGTAGCCGCCGTCGGCGGTGATGACGAGCTTCGCCCCGGCGTCGTCGATGCGCGAGCGCAGGCTGTCGGCGCTGAACCCGCCGAACACGACCGAGTGGATGGCCCCGACCCTGGCGACGGCGAGCATCGCGGCGACGGCCTCGGGGATCATCGGCAGGTAGATGGCGACGCGGTCGCCGTGGCCGACGCCGAGTCCTTCGAGCACGTTGGCCACGCGCTTCACCTCATCGGTGAGCTCGGCGTACGTGATGGTGCGCGAGTCGCCGGGTTCGCCCTCCCAGTGCAGCGCGACGCGGCCGCCGTTGCCAGCCTCGACGTGGCGGTCGAGGCAGTTGTAGGCGACGTTCAGCTCACCGTCGTCGAACCACTTCGCGAACGGCGGNNCCCGGGACTGCTCGGCCCAGAACGCCTCGCGATCGGCGGCAGCGCGCTCGTACAGAGCCGGTGACGACACCGACTGCGCGACGAACTCCTCGGACGGCGGGAACTGGCGGGTCTCATCGAGAAGATGATCGATCTGGCTGCTCATCGGCAGACGCTCCTTTGCGGCATGGCAGGTCGTGCGGGCATGACCGCGCGGGCACGATCAGGTCAGGGCGAATCTAGTCTCGGCCCTGGAGGCCGCATACTGCCGAAAGTAGGTAGTGGAGCTGGTTTTGTCAGGACGGTTGCCTTGCGTACACTCGACGACAGCCGAATTCTCATTCTGGCCTTGGCGTGCCCGATTCCCCCTGAGGGTGCGCCGTGGGCGGCATCTCATTCCCCCCGTGAGATGCCGCCCCTCTTCGTTGGGAGCGCTCTCGCCGGACGGGCTCAGTGCGCGACCGTCGCCCGTTCGCATCGGCTGTCGCCGTCTGCCGTCTGCCGTCCGCCGCCTGCCGTCCACCGCCTGCCGCCTGCCGTCCGCGTCTGCACAGGTGCGGGCGTGCGGTGGTTCCTCACAGCGGTCGCGCGATGCCGCCGCTCGCGAGCAACCGGGTGGGCGGGCCCGTCTAGCTTCGGGGGATGCCCGATCCCTTCATCATCCAGCCGCGCGGCACGTCGATGCCGGGTGCGGGCGCGCACACGCTCGCCCCGTCTCCGCTCGACATCGATCCGGTCTTCGGCCCGCTCGCCGAGCACTGCCTCGACGAAGAGGTCACGGACATCTTCGTCAACGGCGCCGCGGGCCTGTTCGTCGACCGCGGGCACGGCACCGAGCGGGTGGCGAGCTGGAGTGCGTCGGAACGCGAGGTGCGCGACCTCGCCGTCGCCCTGGTCGGCCTCGGCGGGCGGCACCTCGACGATCAGGCGCCCTGTGTCGATGTCCGACTGCAGTCCGGCATCAGGGTTCATGCGGTGCTCGCGCCGGTGTCGACCTCGGGAACGGCGTTGTCCATCCGCGTCCCTCGAGTACGCGCCGTCGACCTCGCCGCGCTCGCCGCGCTCGACGCGTTCGATGCCAGGCAGCACTGCTGGCTTCTCGGACTGGTCGCGGCGAGGGCCAACATCCTCATCACCGGGGGCACCGGCACCGGCAAGACGACGCTTCTCTCGGCGCTTCTGTCGGAGGTGCCGGATGCCGAGCGCATCGTCACGATCGAAGACGTGGCCGAGCTGCGTCCGCGCCATCCGCATCACGTCGCTCTCGAAGCACGCCAGTCGAATCTCGAAGGGGCAGGAGGCATCGGCCTCGCGCGGCTCGTGCGGGAGTCGCTGCGGATGCGTCCGGATCGTCTCGTGGTGGGCGAATGCCGAGGGGAAGAGGTCAGAGAGCTGCTCACTGCGCTGAACACCGGCCACGACGGTGGCGCCGGCACCCTTCATGCGAGCGGACTGAGCGATGTTCCCGCGAGACTCGAGGCGCTCGGTGCTCTGGCCGGAATGGATGCGACCGCACTGGCTCGACAGGTGGTGAGCGCCTTCACGGTCGTCCTGCATCTCGAGCGCGCCCTCGGTGGACGGCGACGCATCGCGCAGGCCGGGCGGTTCACCCTCGAGGGCGATCGCCTCGATATAGAAGAGGTGCGTCCGTGGTGAGGGCATGGCGCCGCACGACTCCTCGGCCCGATTCCGACACGGCGACCTCGGTGCAGACGCTCGCCGTGCTCCTTCAGGCGGGTGCGGTGCCGACGGTCGCGTGGCGCCACCTGGCATCGATCGGCGATGCGCACGCGGCGGCGGTGGTCGCGCGTCTCGACGACGGCGTTCCGCTGATCGCAGCGATCGACGCCGAGGGCGGCGCGTGGAGAGACCTCGCGGCGGCGTGGGAGGTCGCGACCATCGTCGGTGCTCCACTCGCCGAGGTGCTGCGCATGACCGCCGAGACCCTCAGAGACGCTGCGTCGGCCGCCGACGACGTGCGCATCGCCCTCGCGGAGCCTGCGGGCACGGCCAGGCTGCTGCTCTGGATGCCGTTCGCAGGTCTTCTGCTCGGGTTCGCGCTCGGATTCGACACCCTCGGCGTGATCGTCGGCACCCCCGCGGGCGCGGGGTGCCTCGTGGCGGGGCTGCTGCTCGTGCTCGCCGCCCGGGGGTGGACCTCTCGGCTGCTGCGCCGAGCGCGCCCCGGCCCGGGGACGCCGGGGATGCGGGCCGAACTCGTCGCGGTCGCTCTCTCGGGCGGCGCATCGATCGACCGTGCTGTGCGACTCGTCGCCGAGAGCCCGGCGTCGCGCCACGGCGATGATGACCGCATCAGTGCCGTCCTCGAGCTGTCCCACGTGGCGGGTGTTCCGGCCGGTGAGCTGCTTCGCGCGTCGGCGAGCCAGGAACGCCATGCGTCACGGGTCGACGGTCGGATGCGCGCGGCGAAGCTCTCGACCGCACTGCTGATCCCGCTCGGCGTCTGCACGCTTCCGGCGTTCCTCCTGCTCGGCGTCGCACCGCTGCTGCTGAGCGTCCTCGCATCGACACCGATGCCGTCGTGACGACGGCCCGCCACTCCGGACGCACGTGCGTCCGCCCAGAGAAAGAAGGAACACATGAACACCCTCCCTCCGCTCACCCGCAGCCGCGCCGCCGTCCTGTTCGGCGACGACACCGGTGCTGCCACCGCCGAGTACGCGATCACGACCATGGCCACCGTGAACCTAGATAAACAGATCTTTTATCGCCACGATGCACTTCGCCGGGAGCCGCAACTTGCACTACACCAGCAGGTGAACCCACTCCGAGCTCGCCAGACGCGACTGTCATCCTCGGCGCTCGCATTCAGATCGCAACCTTGCCGGAGGCGCTACACGCCATCGGACAACGCTCATCGAGATCCTCGCGAATCGGGCCGAAGAGGAGCATCTCGGATTTAGTAGGCACATTCGCGAGGTTCTAGGCGGAAGTTCCCCTGGGTCGCGTCGGCTTACCGCTAGCGTGAGTGTGAATAGTCGCACTGTGAGGAGGGGGCACATGGCACAGTCTGGCCCGAAACTACGTGAACGCACGATCAACTTCTACGAGGTAGTGAAGTGGGTCAACGTGACGTCCAACGAACGGATGAAGCAGGCCGACTGGCAGGCCATACTCAAGGCGCTCGCGAGCGTACCGCTTCACGATCGGGTCTGGAATGGCCCTGATCGCACCCTCATCGGAGAGGTGATGCATGTGGACGGCGCGTATCACCTGAAGCTGATGCTCGTGCGGGATCAGGACGCCTGGCTCGATATCTACGACGAGAAAAAGGACACGATCGGCGAACTGAAGCTGGAAGACGCGACCCAGCTGGTAGAGCCGTCCATCATCGCCTTCCTGGACTACGGAAACGTGATCGGGCTCATCCAGGGTTCGACTACGGCCCCCACGCCCAGCTCGTTCACGTTGTGGCTCAACAACCTGAAGATCTTGGGGGACGGATTCGTCGTAGACACCGAGCCGATGGTGTCGCACGAAATCCAGCAGATGATCAATCAGTCCGCTGAGCTTGATCGCATCTCAATCAAGGTGCACACCAATAAGGCAGATGCGCTGGAGAAGCGTGGGGCGAAGCTTTCGAATGTTCTTCGAGCCGTCAAGGAAGAGTACGGCTCGATGGTCGTCACAGTTATTCTGCAGCCGGGTCGCGCGAAGGACATGGCCGAGGGGCGGAGAGCTGTTCGCGAGGAGGCGAAGGTGATCGCTGAGGCTTCTGACAACAACGAGATTCGAAGCGCGAAGGGGCGACTCGTGTACATCGAAGCTGACGACAAGCGGCATGGCGTGGACGTAGACTTCGCGAAGCAGAAGATTACCGCGAAGAGGAAGATTTCGACGACGGCGGATGATGGTAGCCCCATTCGAAACGAGTCGGCGGTACGCGCAATCATCGACGTGGCGATCGAGCATGAGCAGGAGTTGCGCAAGATCGTGAACGCCTGACGCGTTGTCTGTGGCCCCTGCGAGAATCAGGGTGAGATCGAAGGGAGGAGCGGTCATGCTCAAGGCTCTAGTCAAGCTATCGGCAGACGTTCGCGACCTCTGGATCGACCGCATCTGGCTCGACTACGTCATTGCCGCCGCCATCGTCGGGGCGCACCTCCTGTTGATCCTGTGGTGGCCTTGGCTAGACGTTCTCGCCGCAGCATCGGCGCCGGATCGGCGTGCCGTCTACTCCGCCGCGGCGATCGTCGTGTCACTGCTCGGATCATTTAGCGCGGTCGCGATCGGCCAGCTCGGCTCGGCGAAAGGCGAGCGCGCAGACACGCTGCGTGAAGCCGGCGGCGCCGATCTCGCTCGTAACTGGCGCAGCGTGTTCCGCACGGCCTTGCTGTGCGCGCTGATCGCCATCTTCGGACTCCTGCTTGACCCGTCTAACCCACCCGCCGTCACTGCGACCAGCCCTCAACCGCTGACCCCCGAAATCATCCGATGGATCTTCGAGGCCGGTCTGGTCTTGGCGGTTGTGCGATTCGTGCGCCTGAGTGCGTTCTTTGTCGAAGTGCTGGAGGTGGCATCCCTCGGAGGCACCGATGCTCCCAGCAAGCGTGCCGCGCCCCCGGTGCCCGATCCTGATTGGGCGAAACGTCGTAGGACGGGAAACGGTAACTGAGCTCGTCAGTATGCTCTCTTCATGACGATCGCCGCCGCCTCGATGACAACCGTGGCTATCGACCCGGCGATCCTGGCCTTGTTACCGATCGTCGGCGTCACGCTTACGATCGTCGCGGGACTCGTGGGCGCGTGGATACAGGGACGTCGCGAGCACGAGCGCTGGGTGCGCGAGCAACGGTATGAGGCATACACCCGCACCGTTCACATCGGAAGCACCGTTCGAGCCGTCGCGGCTGAGATCGTCGCGATAGTTCGCGACGTTCAGGCGGGAAAGATTTCAGAGAACAAGCGTCAAGTTACCGCTGCCCGATTGCAGGAACGAACCGCCCACCTCAATGAGCTCGGCGATGCGGTAGCGGAAAGAATGGCGCCCCTCGTGATCCTAGGACCGAAGACAGTGAGCGACGCGTATGGTGCTCTCATTGCCTCGATGAGTCCGCCCGAAGAGATGGATCTGGACAAAGTGAATCGGGCGGAGTCGGTGCTCGGCGAGGCCATGCGCAAGGCACTCGGCATCAAGGACTACTAGGACAACGACGATGTAGCTCGTCGGTACGCGCACTCATTGGGATCGTCCCAGCGTTTTCCAGCGCCGCTAAGATGCGCATGAGTCGTCGCGGTGAAGGAACACTTACGATGTCAAGACGAGGACCTTCTCGCCGCATGGGCAGCTGATCGCGTTCCCGGATCGCCGAACCCAGTCGGCGCAAGTTGAACAGTGGGTCGCGGAGTAGAGGGTCATGACCTTCTCGGCGAAGCTAATCACATCCGTTCCAGCGATGCCATCAGCCCAGTCGTTGTAGTGAGCGCCGAGCTGATTGCGAAGGTCGATTCTTGACGTGATCGCCTCGATCGTCGTCGCGAGCTGGGTCTTCTTCAAGTGCTTCGCGATACTGGGCCAGAGGTCACCAAGGGTGTAGCGATCTCCTTGTCTTCGAGTCACACTAGATCCGATCCTCCAGCTCACCTGCTGCGTGACCTCTTCGAGTAGCAGGCCAGCAGCGGCCGTAGTCAAACGATCGTCTGTGCCGCTCATCGCGTTACTTAGTGATTCGGCTCGATTGGACGGTGGGCCTGATACCTGGATGCCGTTGTTGTATGACCATCGGTGCACATGACGCTCAACGAATCGTCGGCCTTTGCGTTGGAAGAGCGCTCTGACTTGCTCAAGCCATGCGCGGTCGTGGCCGGTGATGATCAGTTGCCAATCGTGAAATTCGTCGAGCACGTGTTCCATGAGTCCGAGTCGGATAGTCGCATCCACGCTTTGCAAGGCGTCATCGAGAACCAATACACGCGCTTGGCCCAACGCGGCGGCTCGTTTGGCTACCGTCAAGAAGAACAGTAGTGCGACGAGGTCCTTGTACCCCTCGCTGAAGACCTGCTGAGGTAGCGCAAGGGAACCATCGTCAAATTCGACCAGCACGTCGAGGCTCACTGGCCCGGACCGCGCGACTAAGACTTTGATTGCCTTTACATGTTCCGCGTTCGTGACCTTCTTAAAGCTCGTGGTCAGATCACCCGTAGCAGATTGAAGAATCGGCACCACTCGATTGAGTTGCTCCCGATAGGCGATCGGGTTGAGCTTTTGAATCCCAGCATCCAACTTCTTCTTGATGCTCGAGAGCCGTTGCTGGGCTTTGCTGACCTCTGCCACCACCCGCGCGGCTTCCGCAGACAGCCGACTGGGCCCGAAGGCCGACGGGCGTTGCATTCGGTCGACAAAGTTATTCAGAGCTGTTGCATTGCGGAGATCAGATTTCTCGTCAGGGAAAAGCTTCTCGAGCTGCTGGGCGCCGTTGTCGCGAACCAGGCGTAGTACGTGCTGTTCCTCCTCGAGCGAGCGGAGCTCTTCATCCGGCCGCATGCCCAAGCTACCGTTCGGATCAGGGAAGTAGTCGAAGAAGACGGTTCCACGCGAAAGTGACTCTGTATCAAGGAACCGCAGGATGTCGGCTCGGCGGATGACTAGCGGTGCGATGCGAAACCCCGGCCGAACCGGACCCGTCGAGGGTTCGTCTCTACCCGCGGCGTTCTTTACCAACGATCGATGCACCGATGAGCCGTCGCTCAGCTTGACGCTTGCAGCAACATCTGCGGAGCTCAAGTTCCTGACTGAGGGGCGCAGTGTGCTGTTGAAGTCTGCGGAGCGGTCGACCCTTCCCTGCAGCGCGAACTCCAGCCCGTCAATGAGCGTCGACTTCCCCATTCCGTTGTCTCCCCACAGGAGTACATCGCTGGATTCACCCGCGTCGCCGATGCTCAGCGTGACCCGGCCCGCACTACCGCGAAAGCCTGAGACTGAAACCTCTGAAAGGCGCATCCTCTCTTCAGAGCGGTCGTATTCGGGCGGAAGAACTTCGTGCTGTTCCGTACGAGCGTCCGCGGTTGCTGCGAGCCGTGTGGCCACTTGGAGGTCTATTGGTCGGTCGTCAGCCTCCGCAATGCGAGCAGCGAGTGGTGTGCTCAGTAGATTCTTCGCAGCGCGGAGGCGAACGATGGTCTTGTTCCACTCGGGCTTGGATAGCCCGACGATGAAACGTATGTCGCTCTCTGAAGCGGGTTTGCGCGCGTTGCGCGACATCCCCGCGACACGCTGCGGGACAGTCCCAAGGCATTCTGCGAGATCGGAGATCATCGCGGTGACCGACGATCTCACCGAACGGGCTTGGCCGCGTCCGATACTCGCAATCATCGAGACGACCTCGTTCACGACGCGGTCATGGTCCTTGATCAAACCGCTGCTGCGAACCGCTCGAATGGCACGGTCTAGTAGCTCAAGGCGCAGCAGCAGCGCTCCCGTTTTCTCGCCATTGCGTGACGCAGCGATCCGCATGCTGTATAGAGCTTCATCGCGGACGCGACCTAACCGAAGCGGTGATGCGCTCGGGTCGACATGCGTGGATAGAACCCGACGAATCGTTGACAGCGAGCTATACACATCTTTCGAGCTACGACTCATGAGACCCCTTGGCATTGATTGGACGAGCAGTCCTCGACGGATCTTAGCTGCGTTGAAGCACCCCATGCACCGGGTGTTGAAGCAACTTGAGCCGCGCCGGATAGCTGCGATAACTGGTCTTATCGTCGGTAAAGGGCCAGACAGGGAAGTGAGATGTGGCTGAGCAGGTGAGAGCGCGTTTCCAGTGCTGGCGCGGCGCAGTCGGCGACACGCGGACTTGATGCCGAACCTGAGAGCGAGATAGAACGGAGGCGGAGGCGGTCACCCCGAGGGTGGTTCTCATGTAGCCGTGCGCATTGGCTCTGCGGATGGAGCCGAACCCGCTGCTGCCGTCGTTCCTCGATTTGCTGCAGATCGTCGGCATTGCCATGGCCGTAATCGTGCTGCTCGGCGTCGTGTTCGGGGTGTGGCTGTCCAATCGCTCGCGGACGCGGAGAGTCGAAACTCGACGGTTCAGCGAGGGTGGAATGCCGGAGTGCTTCCTGCAAGGATCGGACGAGTGATCGAAGACGCGAAGGAATTGTGGGACCGAGAGGCAGAGACGTTCGATCAGGCCGCTGATCATGGTCTCCGCGATCCTGTCGTCCGTCGCGCGTGGGCCGATCTGCTACTCCCCCGGTGATCGGGGAACCCGGCCGCCGCGTTGCAGATTTGGGGTGCGGCACGGGAACTCTGTCCACTCTTCTCGCGGAGGAGGGACAGCACCTCGTGCACGGAGTGGACTTCTCGACCGAGATGATCCGACGGGCGCGCGAGAAGGCGACCAACGTCGTACCGCGCCCGGTCTTCACAGTGGCGGATGCCTCGGAGCCACCGTTACCGCCGGCTTCATTCGACGTGATTCTTTGCCGCCACGTCTTGTGGGCGATGCGCGACCCCTCCGACGCACTGCAGAGATGGATCGAGTTGCTGGCTCCAGGCGGAGTGCTCGTCCTGATCGAAGGCAGGTGGAGTAATGGTGTGGGTCTGGAGGCATCCGAGTGTGCTCGACTCGTCGGGAGTCTTCGGGCCGACGTTCAACTGCAGATGCTGGATGACGACGTGTACTGGGGCGGGCGAACCGATGATGAGCGATATCTGATTCTCAGCGCGAGCTGAGTGCTCGGCATCCGGCCGCAAGCTCTCCCTGCCGTAAACGATCGTTTGTGGCGGCTTGCTGCGATCGCGAGACAGGGCGGCCGCAAACGGCGGCCGATTCAGAACCAGGTTTTGGGCGATCAGGTTCCGGAACCGAGAAGCCGCCTAAAACGATAGATTCCCGTTCATGAGACTGACGACACCACCCGGCGGGGCGAGATGGACTCACACAGACGCGAGAGCTGGCTTCGAGGTTGTATTCTTCAAGGCTCTGAGCGCTGGTTATCTTCTAAGCGGTCATACCACCGCACACGAGTCCTGTGCGCTGTGGTCGGTCGGCTATGACGTGACAGTGGACCATGCCTGGAAAACTGTGGCGGTGCATGCGTCCAACGTGACGGCTGAGGGGAAGGGCGAACTGACGCTGTCGCGTGACTCCGACGGAGGGTGGACCGCGAACGGGGAGCCGCGACCTGAGCTTGACGGCTGCCTGGATGTTGACTTCGAGTCCTCCGCGGTGACGAACACGCTCCCCCTCCACCGTCTCGACTTCATTGAGGGAGTCGGTGTTGACGTACCGGCAGCTTTTGTCCGAGCCGATGACCTCCGTGTGGAACGTCTCGAACAGCGCTACACATTGATCGACGCAGGCCCGAAGCAGATTCTGTTCCACTACGAGTCATCGACCTTCGAGTCCGCGTGCGATCTGCGGTACGACAGCTCAGGACTCGTCGTTGAGTATGCGGGGATTGCGATCAGAGAAACCTAGGCAAGGGTCCACCGAAAACGATCGTTTCCGGTGGAGGAGCCTGATGATCGCCGAAAACGTCAGCGCATTGGCGCCCTACCCATGACGCCGTATTCATGGGACGATCGGTCGCATGACTACCCCGATCCTCGCCATCGTTTGCGCCCTCGGAATCATCGTTCCGCTGGTGCTCGGACTCCTGCCGAGCCAGCGTAAGCGGCGCGCGGCTCGCCGCTAAGTCGCAAGG
The DNA here is from genome assembly GCF_018613995.1 of Microbacterium sp. ISL-103. Lineage (GTDB taxonomy): Bacteria > Actinomycetota > Actinomycetes > Actinomycetales > Microbacteriaceae > Microbacterium. Next base: position 20,009 of record NZ_JAGGPD010000106.1, read on the forward strand.
CCGCATTCGTTCACACAGTGCAAGGTGGCCCTGCCGCAAACGATCGTTTTCGGCAGGGCCCTTGAGGTGACCAGATACTTCGTCAAGAAACCCCGAGCGAATCCAGCCAGATGATCCGGTGGGAACGAACGTACGTGTCCGCGGCTGACCAGTGGTCTCCGTGGCCAGCCGTGAACATCGATGCCCAGGGCTCCTTGCCTGCCTCGTGAGACGTGCGCAGCAAGTGAAACATTGCCGCTGTGCGCTCGCCCATCGTGTCAGGAAGTATGCGCCGCAGGATGCTTTCCGCTCGGTATCCCTCGATGAATGCCGCGAGGTCACCAGCAGCTACGTGCGGGTCCCGGGTGGGGTCCGAGAGAGCGAAGGCTTGCGCAGCGTACGCCAGGTCCCAGGCGCGAGTGCTGGGCGCTGCCGCATCCCAATCGATGAAGAGCCAACGCTCGCCTATGAGCAGGTTCCAGGGCGCGAGGTCATTGTGGCAAATGAGCTCGTGAGACGGCGCGGGTATCGCCGTTTCCCAGACGGCACCTGCAGGCGGCGTGTACATGGCGCTTGCATCGTGGATGGTTCGCACCATCGCACCCACACGGTGAAGATCAGCGCGAGGAAGCGGATACGACTCGATAGCGAGCGTCCCAGGCACGAACTCCTGCACCTGACGCCCCACGTCGTCCCGCCCCATCGGAGCTGGCGCGTCCACCCCTGCCGACCGGAGCGCTTCGACGAACGCTATGACGCTCGCTGTCGAAGCCGTCCACGGCTTGCGGACAGTCTCACCGATTCGAACAACGCTGCCCCCACTCGCGTTGCCACCGGACAACCGCTCTTCTTCGTGAGTCATATCCATCAGCGAATCACAGACTCAGCCTTCATGCCGAAAGTCCCTGCCAAAACCCGCTCCTGGAGATCGTTAGTGGCAGGCCAGTCAGACCTCCGGCGCTGAGCGAGCCGCAAACGATCGTTTCCGGCGAGGTGCCCCGTGCAGCCGCTGACAGGGATGCAGAAACGTGCGCCGTAAGCGGGTTTCGGCAGTCGTATTCGGTGGACGAGTGTGGAGGTCTGGCGCTCCCGCTCCGATCAGCTCAACGGTTGAGAAGCGTGGTCTGGATCTTCTCGGATACGGCCTGGCGCAGCGGGCGGACTGCTTCGGCGTCCCAGGACTCTGGGTTCGGGAACGACCACTCCAGAACGTCTCCGCGGGGCGTGGAAGGCAATGTGAGTCCCGGCTTCATGAGCACCACGATGTCGGCGGTGTCCAGGTCCTCGACCGTGACGGCGCGGGGTGCCCGAGCGGTGATGTCCATTCCGAGCTCTGCAATGGTGGCGGCTACGGCCGGGTTCACTTCATCGGCGGGGGAAAGGCCAGCGGAGGTGGCGCCGAAGCGGTCGCCGGCTAGGTGTTCCAGGAGGGCTGCGCCGAGCTGCGAGCGGCCGGCGTTGTGCTGGCAGATGAAAAGGACGGTCGGAGTGGCGTCAGTCACGGGTTCTCTTTCGGGGTGAGTCAGCTGGCGGCGAGCCGGGGTGCGAGTTCCGCGATCCGGCGCTCCAGCTCGTCAAAGGTGGTGTCGAAGGCGTCGTCGGTGCCGATCCGCACGGGGTCGGGGATCGACCAGTGCAGGTGTCCGGCAACGCCAAGTTCTTCGTGGGCGCTGTCGCATACGGTGACCACAAAGTCTGAATCGTTCAGGATCGAAGTCAAGGCTCGGGGCGATTCATCCCGCAGAGCGAGCGAGTGGCGATCTGCTGCGGCCACAGCGCCCGGATCTATCCGTTCGGCCGGATGCGTTCCTCCGGATGACGCCGGGATGCTGCTGTGGGTCGACCACAACGCCGCCGCGAGCTGCGACCGCGCGGAGTTCGCGGTGCAGACGAATATGACACGGCTCGCGCGTTCCGCCCGTCCGGGAGTGAGTCCGTGAAGAGCGTCGTCGGTCAGATGGACGTAGCTGCGGCGCTTGTCCGCCTCTGAGCGGGAGCGTGACACCATCCCCACGGACTCCAGCACATTCAGGTGGTGCGTGATGAGGTTCGACGGGAGACCTAGTGCCACCCCGATCTCGGTCGGGGAGAGGTCGCCCAGTGTGAGGCGATCGACGATTCGCAGGCGTGATGGGTCGCTGAGCGCAGCATGCTTTGCCGCGCGCGCCGCTACCTGATCAATTCGTTCAGTGTTCATTGTCTCAATCTTGACTGAACTACCACATTCGGGTCAAGATGAGCCGACATGAAAACTTCTCACCCCTCCCTCACCGAAGCAGAGCGGCCACACGCGCTGCGCCGCGCTGCCGCCGAGTTCCTCGGAACCGGTCTGCTCGTCACCGTCGTTGTGGGCTCCGGTATTGCCGCGCAGCGGTTGTCCCCGGACGATGTCGGTCTCCAGCTGCTGGAGAACAGCCTGACCACGGCCCTCGGTCTGACGGTCCTGATCCTGATGCTCGGTCCGGTGTCCGGTGCGCACTTCAACCCCGTGGTGACGGTCGCGGATTGGCTGCTTGGCCGCAGCATCGGTACCGGTCTTCCGCTGCGCGACGTCCCCCCGTATGTGCTCCCGCAGATCTCCCCCCCCCCCCCCCCCCCCCCCCCCCCCCCCCCCCCCCCCCCCCCCCCCCCCCCCCCCCCCCCCCCCCCCCCCCCCCCCCCCCCCCCCCCCCCCCCCCCCCCCCCCCCCCCCC
>NZ_JAGGPD010000107.1 GCF_018613995.1 Microbacterium sp. ISL-103
ACCCCTCTGCAGCGACCTCGATGAAGTACTGGAGCTGTTGCAGCGTGATTCCGCTCGTTCGCCGTGGCATAGGAGAAGGCTATATCACCGCATAGCGGAGCCGAATTACCCGATGACCTCCGTACGGCTGCACCATGAGAGCACAGCATTCGCGAGGCCGAGACGGCCTCCCCCCTTCCGGATTGGCCCTCATGGCGAACGAGATCACGTTCAGCATCACCACCACGCGCTTCGACGAGGACTACGCTCCGTCGGACAGCTCGCGGATCACCACGAACTTCGCCAACCTCGCGCGGGGCGAACGTCGCCAGGAGAACCCCCGCAATGCGCTGACGATGATCGACCGTCGCTTCAACGATCTCGCCCAGCGCGACAACCCCGAGCGCGACCGCTACACCGTCGAGCTCGACATCGTCTCGGTGCAGCTGCGATTCTCCGACGGTGAGGATCGAGACTTCCCCGTGCTCGAGGTGCTCGACATCCACATCGTCGACCGAGTGACCGGAGAACGTCACCACGGCATCGTGGGCAACAACTTCTCGTCGTACCTTCGCGACTACGACTTCAGCGTGGTCCTGCCCGCGGCGAATGCGGCCGGAACCGGGTTCACCACCCCCGACGACTTCGGCGTGCTGCATGGCAAGCTCTTCCAGCACTTCCTCGAGTCCGACGCGTATCAGGACAGGTTCTCGAGCCTGCCGGTGATCTGCATCAGCGTCTCGACCAGCAGGACCTATCGTCGCACCGGCACCGAGCACCCCGTGCTCGGCATCGAGTACGTGCAGGATTCGTTCTCGCTGACCGACGAGTACTTCGGGAAGATGGGATTGCAGGTGCGGTACTTCATGCCGCACGGCAGCGCCGCCCCGCTCGCCTTCTACTTCCGCGGCGACCTTCTGAGCGACTACTCCGATCTGCAGCTGATCGGCACGATCAGCACGATGGAGACGTTCCAGAAGATCTACCGGCCCGAGATCTACAACGCGACCACGCCGGCCGAGAGCGTCTATCGTCCGAGCCTCGCCCACGAGGACTACGAGCACACCGAGATCACGTACGACCGCGAAGAGCGCGGCCAGCTCGCGGTCGCGCAGGGACGCTATGCCGATGAGCATTTCGTGACGCCGCACCGCCGGGTGCTGGACCAGTGGGCCGCAGCCTACCCCGCGCCGGTCTCCCTCGCTTCGGCATCCCCGGCCGCAGTCCGATGACCGGCGAGGGATCGAAGATCGCAAGACCGCTCCTCCCCACCTCGATCGTGGGAAGCCTGCCGAAGCCGGCGTGGCTCGCGAGGCCGGAGGTGCTCTGGTCGCCGTGGGAGCTGCAGGGCGACGCGCTCGCGGAGGGCACGCACGATGCGCTGCGCGCTGCCGTGCACGAGCAGCGCCGACGCGGTATCGACATCATCAGCGACGGGGAGCAGACCCGTCAGCACTTCGTGACCACCTTCATCGAGCACCTCGACGGCGTGGATTTCGAGAAGCGCGAGACGGTGCGGATCCGCGACCGCTATGACGCGAGTGTGCCCTCGGTGGTGGGCGCTGTGAGCCGTCGCAAGCCCGTGTTCGTGGATGACGCGGCGTTCCTGCGCCAGCAGACCGATCAGCCGATCAAGTGGGCGCTTCCGGGCCCGATGACGATGATCGACACGCTCGCCGACCGCCACTACCGCAGCCGCGAGAAGCTGGCCTGGGAGTTCGCGACCATCCTCAACCAGGAGGCGAAGGAGCTCGAGGCCGCAGGAGTGGACATCATCCAGTTCGACGAGCCCGCGTTCAACGTCTTCTTCGATGAGATGAAGGACTGGGGTATCGCGACGCTCGAGCGGGCGACCGAGGGGTTGAGCGCCGAGACGGCGGTGCACATCTGCTACGGCTACGGGATCAAGGCGAACAACGACTGGAAGGCGACCCTCGGGTCGGAGTGGAGGCAGTACGAGGAGTCGTTCCCCCTGCTGCAGAAGTCCTCCCTCGACATCGTCTCGCTGGAGAGCCACCACTCTCACGTCCCCATGGACCTCATCGAGCTCATTCGCGGCAAGAAGGTCATGCTCGGGGCGATCGACGTGGCGAGCGTGCAGATCGAGACGCCGGAAGAGGTCGCCGACACCCTGCGACGCGCGCTCCAGTTCGTCGATGCAGACCTGCTCATCCCCAGCTCGAACTGCGGGATGGCTCCTCTGCCGAGGAACGTCGCACTCGAGAAGCTGAGCGCACTGTCGGCGGGCGCGCGGATCGTCCGCGAAGAGCTCGGCGACACCGGGGCCTGACCGCCTCGCGAGCGCGACTCACACGCTCAGTCGGTAGCCGCGCTCGTCTCCGTGGTAGGTGAACCCGGCTCTCGCGAGGATCGGCGCCGATGTCGTCGTGCGCCCCTTCACCAGCGCGGTGGTCGCTCCGAGGGCGGCGCTCACTCGGAGGCGTTCGGCGAGCACCGCGCGGTAGGCGCCTCTCCCCCGCGTGTGCTCGAGCGTGGCGGCGCCCCAGAGCCGGGCGAAGCCGTCGACGATCGTGCAGCCACCGGTGCTCACCGCCTCTCGGTCCGCATCGAACCGCGCGAGCACTCGGACGTGCGTTCCGGCATCGAGGTTCGACGTGATCTCGTCGAGTTCGACTCGGAGCCCCTCTTCGTCGAGTGCCTGCTGCTGCCAGACCGGCACGTTGATCCTGTCGACCTCGCGGACCTGATCGAGTGTCCGCACGACCTCCGCGCTGATCCCCGGGGGCACGTCGACGTCTGAATCCCCGATCGGGCGCGCGAACACGGCGACCGTGTCGACATGCTCCGCTCCACGGCGCCTCAGTTCGTCTTCGAGATCGGGGCGATCGGATGCGTTGGTCCAGAACCGGAACTCCGTCTCGCGCCAGGCCCTCGTGCGCTCGGTGGCGTGATCGAGGACGGTGACGGGGTCGGCGTCCGAGTCGACCTGGGATCCCCGCACTCCACCACCGAAGCGCTCGGGATAGTGGACCAGCTGCAGGTGACTCTTCTGCTGATCGCTGTCACGCGGGAACCAGACCCATGCCGCCGAGGCGCGCAGGATCTCATCGATCGTGTGAGTCATCGTTCAGACCTTCCGCTCACGACGGCGTCAGCTCGCCGCGCCGACCAGCCGCGCGAAGGCGCTCATCCGAGCGACTCCCTCGGGCGTGCGGGGCAGATCGTCGAGGAGAGCAGGCGAATGGATCAGATAGGCCGCGACCTGTGCTCGGGAGATCGCGACGTTGAGCCGGTTCTGAAGGAGCAGGAACTCGGGTCCGCGCGGAGCATCACGTCCGCTGGATGCAGCCAGAGAGGTGATGGAGACCACAGCCTCCTTGCCCTGGAAGTTGTCGACGGTGCCGACCGGGACGTCGGGGAAGCCTGCCGCAGCAAGCGCGTCGTGAACGGTCTGACGCTGCGCGTTGTAGGGCGCGACCACGATGATGTCGCTCTGGGCGAGCGGGCGCGCCGTGGCATCCGCGTCGTTGTCGGTGAAGGCGCGCCCGACGAGGTCACGAACAAGTGCCACCACCTGGGCCGCCTCCTCCGGGGAGTCGGTGGCATTGCCGCGATGCCTCAGCGGGACGACATGCAGCCCCGCATCGACGCCGTCGATCGCTCTCCGCTCGGTGCCGGGGGCGGAGGCGAGCCGCCCGGCGTAGGCGAGCTTCGACACCGGGGTGGCGACGAACGGATGCATGCGCCACGACCTCGCGAGGAAGTAGCCGTAGTCGGGCTTGATGACCGCATCGCCGTCCATGACCCAGCCGAGCGCCGACGTGTCGACCGGCTCGGGGTGCGCGCCCTGGCTGACCTGAGGCAGCTGCTGCGGGTCTCCGAGCAGCAGCACGCGCTGTGCGCCTGCTGCGACGGCGATCGTGGAGGCGAGAGAGAACTGCCCCGCCTCGTCGACCACGAGCAGGTCGAGCCCCGCCCGTTCGACGCGAGAGGTGTTGCTGAAGTCCCAGGCCGTGCCTCCGACGACAGCACCGTCTTCCGCGTGTTCGCCGAGGAATGACGCCATGCCGTTCTTGGGGATCACCGTGTACGACGGATCCGCCGTGGGGTCTTTCGGAGCCTTGCCGACCTGGCTCGCCGGCACACCGTCGGCAACGACCCGCTCGAGCAGATTCTCGATGATCGCGTGCGACTGCGCCACGACCCCGATCCTGAAGCCGTGCTCCTTCACCAGGCGCGCGATCACCCGCGAACCCGTGTACGTCTTGCCCGTACCGGGCGGGCCCTGGACGGCGAGGTAGCTGCGGTCGAGATCGAGCACGCCCCGCACGATGGCGTCGATCGTGTCGCCCGTCTGCTCGGGCAGCGTGCCTCCGGAGAGCGTCCTCGGAGGGATCCGCCGCAGGATGTCGGTCGCCGCATCATGCGGGAACTCGGGAGCTGCGGCATGGACCGTGTCAGCCCACTCGTCGATCGCGCCCTGCAGCGAGACGACGCGCGGCGGCGCTGCCGGAGTGAGCGCGAGAGGCAGGTCGTCCCACGTCTGGCCCTGGATGGCCGTCTCGGTGATGAGATACCCGTCGTCGAGCACCTCGGCGACCGTGACCGTGTGCGGCACGTGCACCGCTCGTGAGGGCGCCTCGGTGTCGAAGGGAGCAGGCATGGGGTAGAGGGCGAACGGCTGGGATCCTGCGTTGAGTGTGGTGCCCGGCGACACCTCGCCGCGGATCTCGATGTCGCGCGACATCACACGACGCCCCTCTCCGATGCTCCAGTCGCGCTCCACCGACGACGAGAGGCGGTCGACGCGCACGACGTCGCGAGTGCCGTCCCACATCGTGACGGGTTCGCGGAGGCGCTGGAAGTGCGAGACCCAGAAGCTCTTCGCCTCACGGGGAAAGTAGTCGATCGCTGCCGCCGCGATGCGGTGCACCTGCCCGTCACCGCCCGCCTCGACCGCTCGCTCCGCGTCAGCGAGAAGCGCCACCGACCGCGGCGACGGCTCGTAGATCACCTCGTCCGCGGCGTCGGGAGGGGCGGGGTTCACCCCCTCTTTCCTGGCGATGTCGATCAGCCAGTTGCGAAGGCGCCTCGTCGAGACGCAGTCGTAGCGGTTGTAGTCGGCGAGGTCGGCGAAGACCGCATCCGCCTCGGCCTGCTCTCCTGCCGCCGCGAGCTCTCGGGCGGCGACGTACTGCACGATCGAGTCGTCGCCCTTCTGCACGTCGCTCGTGCGCACGTCGTCGCCCATGTAGAGGGGCTCGAGCTTCTTGATCGAGTACGACCGCGTTCCGACCCTCACCGTGCGCAGGACCAGAGGGTAGAGGTCGACGAACACGCCTTCGCGCAGCAGCCGGTCGATCTCGCCCTCGCGAACGCCGTGCCGAGCGGCCATCGCGACCAGGTGCGAGGTCTCGTACGGCGCGTAGTGGTAGATGTGCATGCCCGGATGAGCGGCGCGACGCAGCGCGACGAAGTCGGGGAACCTCTCGAAAGCGACTCGCTCCGCGGCGAAATCATGGGCCCAGAGCGCCGCGTACTGGTCGTCGTTGTCGACCCATCCGAAGAGGTAGTCGATCCCCCAGTGCGCGTGGCCGTCCGGCGCAGGCTCGGTGTAGAGCGGATCACCTTCGAAGTCGAAGAAGATGTCGCCGTGGCTCGGCACCGGCAGCGTATGGATCGCCGCGGCGTAGTGCACGTCATAGGTCGGGGCGCCGTCGACGTCGGCACGGACCTGCAGCCTCGCCTGGTCGCGGAGCGTCTCGAAGGAGTCGGTGTTCATGCCCGCCGGCGGCATGCTCGCCGCCGCCAGCGCATCGATCGTCTCGATTCCGGCCGCCCGCAGTCGCGCGCGCTGCACGGGCCGCATGCGCGCGACCATCAGCAGGTCGCGGTGCGCGATCACCTGCTCCTCGCACGTGGCGCAGCGCCCGCACGCCACCACCTCGAGGTCGCCTCGGTCGTCGCCCCATGCCAGCGCCGCGCCGGCGGAACCGTCGCCGCTCCGACGGTCGGCGATGAGGGCCC
>NZ_JAGGPD010000108.1:0-8032 GCF_018613995.1 Microbacterium sp. ISL-103
CCCGATTGGCACTGAAATTCTTGTGGTTGTCGAGATCGTCGATGTCGATGCGTCCGAACAGGCGGTGCGCCACGCTCGACGTGTTGATGATCGCCGCGTGACCGGTGCGCAGCTGGGGCATCAGCAGGTTCGTCAGCAGGAACGGCGCCAGATGATTCACCTGCAGCGTCTTCTCGAATCCGTCGACGGTCGGGGTCTGGTCGCCGAAGATGCCGCCCGCATTGTTCGCGAGCACATGGATTCCGTCCTCTCCCACGGTGTCGGCGATCTTCGCGGCGAGCTCGCGCACGTCATCCAACCGGGTGAAGTCGGCGGTGAACCACTCGGCGCCGGTCTCGTCGCCGACGGCGCCCATCTTGGCGGCGGAGCGGCCGACCAGGATCAGTCGGTGGCCGGATGCCGTGAGCTGGCGCGCCGCCGCTGCACCGATTCCGTCGGATGCTCCCGTGAGGACGATCGTCTTCGGCGTCACGAGGCGGACGCCGATCCGCGGCCCGCGGTGGGATCCGCCGCAGGCCGGCTGCGCGCGACGTACACCGTGTTCGACGACGTCCCGCCCGTGACGGCGTTCGCGAAGTCGACCACGTGCGCGACGGCGTCATCGAACACCGCGTGCATCTCGGTCATGAACTCGTCGTCGGGCGGGTCATCCGACCACAGCGCGAAGATGCCCCCGTCAGCGAGGTGCCGGTCGAGTGCGCGCAGGCCCGCCGCGGTGTACAGGTCGGCGTGCGTGGGGTCGAGCTGGTGACGCGGCGAGTGGTCGACATCCAGCAGGATCGCGGAGTATCCGGGGTGGTCTTCGTGGGGTGCCGTGCGCATCAGGGCGAAGAAGTCGTCTTCGACCAGGTTCGTGCGCGGGTCGTCGACGAGTTCCGCCGACACGGGCAGCAGCCGCCTGCGGTGCCAGCCGATCACGGCGCCGAGCCGATCGACCACGGTGAGAGACCCCACACGGTCATCTCGCAGCGCCGCGACCGCCGTGTATCCGAGTCCGAGGCCACCGACCAGGACCGAGAGGTCATCGCCGGCGGCAGCGGCCAGGCCCAGATTCGAGAGCTCCTCCTCCGCCACCGTGAACAGGCTCGACATCAGATACTCGTCGCCGAGCTTGACCTCGTAGATCTCCTGGCCCACCCCGGGTTCGGTGCGTCGGCGCAGCGTCAGCTCGCCGATCGGCGTCTCCTGCCAGTCGAGCTCTTCGAATCTCGTGATCACTGCCGATTCTTCTCGTCGTCGTGGATGCTCTCGGGCAGGGGCGCGGTCGCCTCTGCTGCGGTCCGGGATGCAGGGGCGTTCGTCGAAGAGGGCAGGTAGACCCTCTCGGGCTCGGCAGTGGGCTCGGCAGTGGGCGCGGTCGCGGGGGCCCCGGGGCCTGCGGGGGGCGTGGCCTGCGCCGGCAGCTCGCGCGCGACCTGCTTCTCGAGCACCTGCACGGCCTCGTCGCTCAGCAGGATCAGCCCTTCGAGCTCATCGCGCACGCGCTTGTACGCGATGTTGCGCTCGGCCTGCGTGGCCGATTCGTCGACGGCGACCTTGAGCAGCTGCTGCGCGCGATCGAGGCGCTTGCGCTCAGGCTCGGTGAAGGTCGAGTCGCGCAGGCGACGGGCATCCCGCTCGGCGATCTCGAACGCCACGGCATACGCGCCCACCGCATCGAGGTACTCCGACACCTGCTGCTCGGTGACGTTCGCTTCGGCCGACAGGGGGCGCAGAGCATCCGCCGTCTTCTTGGCCCGCAGGAACGCGGCGACCAGCGGCTGGCGTCCGTCGCTCATGGCGGGGAAGGCGATGAGCTTCGCGACGTCGAGCTCGTAGTCGAGCCAGCGGGCGGTGAGCTCGTCGTGCTCCGAGAAGAGGCGCTCGAGTAGGGCGTTGGGCGCGACGGGTGCCTGGGTGTCGATGATCGCAGGGCCCACCCGTTTGGCATGGCCGTTGCGGGCCTCGAGCTGGGCGGTCTTGATCTCGGCCTTGAGCCGCAGCGTCTCGAGACGGCGTTCATGGCGGCGCTTCGCATTGCGCTCCCACGCCTTCGCCGCGCCGCCGGCGACGCCCATGATGGGGAAGATGATCCACCAGGGCACAGTGCCGAGCCACGACCAGAAGGGTTCCATGATGCCCTCAGCCTACTTCTCGGGTCGCCCGGCGTCGCAGGTTCCCCGGCCGGGCCCCCGACCCGGGCACAGCTTCGGATGCCGGGGCCGCCGCGCCGGGGCTCATTCGGTTCTGGCGGCGTGCCGGACTCCGGGTTCCGAAGTCGTGACCGGGAGGAGGGACCGGTGATCGCCTTCGGCACGCTCTGAGTGCCATCTGGTTCGCCCAACATCGATTATCCGTAATTACGAACTTTTGATAGGTTCGAGTCATGGAACCGGATACCGCGAGTGCGATCGAGCGCCGACTGACCGAGCTCGAGCAGGAGGTCGTGCGACTTTCGACGCTCGCTGACGCGGCCGCGCATGCGGCCGACGAGCGAGCTGCAGCATTCGACATCGAGAGTGCGGATGCTGGCGCGGACCCGGATGCCGCATCCGCCGGTCCCGGTGACCCTGCCGCCGCGGGCTCCGACGCCCCCGCCGCAACCGACGACCCGCTCTGGTTCGTGAACGAGCTCGGCCGACGTGCGCCGGGTGCGGTGATGATGGCCGGTGCGGTCGACACTGCTGCGGGTCCCGTGCGCTGGCAGTACGGGCTCATGGCTGACGGCCTGCTGTCGGAGGACTGGAGCGATCTCGCCCACCCTCTCGAGGCTCTCGGTCACCCCGCCCGCATCGAGCTCGTCCGTCAGGTGATGCGCGGCGCGCACACCACGGCCGAGCTGCTGCAGCTCGAGCACCTCGCATCGTCCGGGCAGCTGTACCACCACCTGCGTCAGCTCGTCACCGCGGGGTGGCTCGTCTCACCCCGCCGCGGATACTACGAGGTGCCCGCGGCGCGCGTCGTGCCCCTTCTCGTCCTGACCATGATCGCTTCGAGCTGAGGAGCCCCCCGTGACGACCCCCTCGACATCCGCGACGTCCATCGACCCCGAGGTCCGCGAGAGCGGATCGGAGACACCGCGCCGCCGCCCGACCCGCGCCATCCTCGCCGTGATCGCCGCCGCCGCCCTCGTGGGTGTCGCGGTCGGTGCAGCGATCGGTCCGCAGCACCAGACCGTGAGCGCATCGACGGCGGGGGATCCGGGTCTCGCCGACCGCATCCGCTCTCTTCCCGGCAGCTTCGACAGCTTCCGTGCGCTCTCGGTCGCAGAGATCGGTCCGGATGGCGCGGTCTTCGCCGGCCTCGGCGACGCCGACCCGAGCAATCCCGGAGCGCCGACCGCCGACACGGTCTTCGAACTCGGATCCATCACCAAGACCTTCACCGGGTCGCTGTTCGCCGAGGCGATCGAGCGCGGCGAGGTCAGCCCCGACGACACCCTCGCCCAGCACCTGCCCGAACTCGAGGGCACGGCCGCAGGCGACGTGACGCTCGCGTCACTGTCGCAGCACTCGTCGGGCCTGCCCGGCCTCGGGGCCACGGCCGCCGCTGCCGCGGTCTCGGGCGTGCTGCTCAATGAGAACGCCTACGCGACCACGACGACCGAGCAGCTGATCGCCGACGCCGCGGTGGCGCCGGTCGACCCCGACCAGGGGTCGCTCTACTCGAACTTCGCCGTCTCACTTCTCGGCACAGCGCTCGTCGAGGCGGCGGATGCCGACGACTACGCCACGCTGCTCGAGCAGCGCATCACGGGTCCGCTCGGCATGGATGACACGGTCGTCGCGGCATCCGCCGACGCGGTTCCGGCCGACGCCGTGCCCGGATTCCTGATCAACGGCGTTCCGGCCCCGCGGTGGTGGGGCGAGGGCTACCTGCCGGCAGGGTCGTCGACCTTCACGACCACGGCCGACCTCGCGCTCTGGGCGCAGGCCAACCTCGACGGCACGGCCCCGGGCGCAGCGGCGCTCGAGCCCACCGCACCGATGGGGGAGGGCGCCGCGATCGGCTGGGGCTGGATCACCTCGGCAGCGTTCTCGGGTGAAGGCATGCAGACGTGGCACAACGGCGGCACCGCCGGCTTTCGCACGATGCTCACGCTCGACCGGGATGCCGGGACGGCCTTCATCGCTCTGTCGAACACCACGGCCCCTGCCGACTACATCGCGCTGTCGTATGCATCCGGCACGCCGATCCCCGCGGTCGACGCCCCGACGCAGACGGTCGCGTGGGGAGTCTTCGGGCTCGCCCTGCTGTTCGGCCTGATCGCGCTGCTCCGCTCGTTCCGTACGAAGGCGCTGCTGCCGTCGGCCAGTGATCTGATCTGGGTGACCTTCGGACTGCTGCTGCTCTGGCACAGCGGACCCTGGTTCGCGGTCGGCGGATGGCTGTGGGGTATTGCTCTGGCCCCCGCGCTCGCCGCGATCGGCGTGCTCGTCCTTCGCGCCTCACAGGCGCCGCTGCCGTTCCTGCCTCGTCGCCGCGCCTGGCTCTGGTGGCCGGTGGCCGTGATCGGCGCTGTGCTGGCGGTCGGGGTCACCTTCCTCTGGTGACGTGAGGCCCGCGGGTCGGGTCGGGTGCCAGCCGGGGCAGGGTTGGGCAGGGCGATTCCTGCAGCCGGCACCCGGCATGAACCTGGTCGGTGCTGCCTCGGCGCCATGACTCCGGCGAGAACGTCCGCTCCGCGGTTCACGGGCGCGGATTCGACGCGGAGGTCGCCGCTCGGCCGGAGTTATGGAGGCGGAACGCCAGGCGCTGCGTTCACGACTCAGCAGAGAGCGTGCGTTCCGGGGTCTCAGGGCGCGATTCCGGCCCGGTTTGCGTAGTTCATGCTGAGTTGCGAACGGCGAGTAGGTCGGATGCTCGCGCCGGTCTCCACACCCGCCGACTCCCTCTTCCCAAATCTCTTGTCATTGATATAGTCAATGCAATTGACTTGCGCGTTGAGTTCCGAGAGTTGGACGATGATGACCCATTCCCGCACGCCGACATCGGTCACGATGGACTGCGACGGCATCGAGATCGCGGCCGAGGTCCGCGGCTCAGGGCCGGCGCTGCTGCTGCTGCACGGCTACCCCGAGACGAAGGCGATGTGGGATGCGGTCGCCCCCGTGCTCGCCGAAGACCACACGGTCGTCGCGGCTGATCTGCGCGGATACGGCGATTCGGCCAAACCCCGCGGTGCCTCCTACGCCAAGCGCGACATGGCCCGCGACCAGGTGACCCTCATGCGCGAACTCGGCCACGAACGGTTCGCCGTGATCGGGCATGACAGGGGAGCCCGAGTCGGGCATCGGCTGGCGCTCGACCATCCGGATGCCGTCACCGCCCTCGCCGTGCTCGACATCGTTCCCACGCTGCACATGTTCGAGAACGTCGACCGCGAGATGGCGACGGCGTACTTCCACTGGTTCTTCCTCGCCCGCTCGGATGGTCTGCCCGAGGCGCTGATCGGGGCGGATCGAGAGACCTGGCTGCGCAGCCGCTTCACCGGCCGCCGGCATGACGGTGATGCGCTGCCCGATGCGTTCGACGAGTACCTGCGCTGCTTCGACCTCGACACGGTGCATGCGTCGGGGGCGGACTACCGCGCCGCCGCCACGATCGACCTCGACCACGACCGTGCTGACCGGGCGGAGGGGCGCCGCATCGCCTGTCCGGTGCTCGCACTGTGGGGCGCGCACAGCTACGTCGGCCGCAACTTCGACGTGCTCGAGACGTGGTCGCACTATGCCGAGCATGTCAGCGGAGAGCCGATCGACGCCGATCACTACCTCGCCGAAGAGGCGCCCGAGCCGACGGCCGCAGCCCTGCGAGCGTTCCTCGCGAGCGTGGAGGTGTCTTCGTGAGCGCCCCTGACCGCGAGACCGAGCGCCTCGCCGAACTCGTCACGATCGAGACCCCGACGGGCGATGCTGCGGGTCTCGCCGCAGCCCAGGATCTCGTGCGCTCCTGGCTCGAGCCCGTGCTCGGCGAGAAGGGCGCGATCGAGACGGTCGACGGCATCCCTCATCTGCTCTGGCCGGGTGGCGACGCGCCCTCGGTGCTGCTGATCGGGCATCTCGACACCGTGTTCCCCGCGGGAACGATCGCCGAGCGCCCGTTCCGCCTCGACGGCGATCGTGCCACGGGGCCGGGCGTCTTCGACATGAAGGCGGGCACCGTGATCATGGCGGCCGCGCTCGAGAAGGTCGCGCGTCCCGGTGAGATCGCGGTGCTGCTCACGAGTGACGAAGAGGTCGGCTCGACCACCTCGCGTGCGCTGATCGAACGCGAAGCCGCCCGGGCAGGCACCGTGCTGGTGCTCGAACCCAGCCTCGACGGCGCGCTCAAGATCGCTCGCCGCGGCGGCAGCATCTATCGCCTGGCGATCACCGGACGCGCAGCGCACGCCGGACTCGAGCCCTGGAAGGGTCGCAGCGCCTTGGCCGAGCTCGCCCACCAGGTGCTGGCATTGCCGCAACTCGCCGACGACGAGCGCGGAACCACCGTGAGTCCGACCGTGGCGCAGGCCGGAACCGTGACGAACGTGATTCCCGAGCATGCCGAGCTGCGCGTCGACGTACGCGCGTGGACCCTCGACGAACTCGAGCGCGTCGACGAGCGGATGCAGTCGCTCGGCGCCCACACCGACGACGTCAGCGTCGAGGTGTTCGGCGGCATCAATCGCCCTCCGATGGAAGAGAGCGTGTCGGCTGAACTGCTCGCCTGCGCTCGCCGGGTTGCGGATGCTCTCGGTCACCCCGAGGTCGAGGCGGTCTCGGCCGGCGGAGCATCCGACGGCAACTTCACCGCCGCGGTCGGTGCCCGAACCCTCGACGGCCTCGGGCCCCGAGGTGCCGGCGCGCACGCCGACCACGAATGGGTGTCGATCGCCTCGATGCACGAGCGCGTCGACCTGCTGGCCGGCATGCTCGACGACCTCGTCGGTGGGCGCGAGCGCTGACGCGCGGCATCCGTTCTCGAGCTTCCGGCCAGGGCCAGTTCCGCACCCGAGCCTCCAGCCGGGGCCAGTTCCGCACCCGATACGCTCCGGGGCGGTGTCAAAGTGGCCCCGCACATGAGAGCGGTGTCAAAGTGGCCCCGCACATGAGGGCGAGTCCGCCGACGTGGCCCGCGGCGCGCGGGACCCGCAGGAGGGTCGCGAGAACAGTGCCGCGTCAGGCCCCCGGCGCGTGCCGCTCGATGCTCTCGAGCAGCAGGTCGAGCGCGGTCTCCCATGCCCGAGGATCGCGGATGCCGGGAAGGGCGTCGCCCGCCCAGGTGATCTCGGGGTACTCGGCGGGGTCGAGTCGGCGGTAGTCCATCTGCCAGGTCAGTTCATCGGCATCCTGCACATCGGCGGGCAACGCGGTGAGGGCGGCCGGGATGCTGGAGGCCGAGCGGATGAGCTGGCCCAGCGCCCGAGCGTAGAGAGCGGCCTGCATCTGGTCGTACCCGCCGCGGCGCAGCGCGCCGATCGAGAATTCCATCGACGCGAAGTCGGTCGGGCGCCGCAGCGCCATCTGCAGCGCGAACTCGGGGTAGCGCATGTAGTGGTCGTGGATCAGGTGCGCCTGGGTGCGCAGGTCGGCGAGCCAGTCGTCGGTCGCGACCATCCCGCCGCTGTACGACCGGGCTCGCAGCGTGTCGATCAGGGCGAGGAGCAGCTCGTCCTTGTCGCGGAAGTGCCGGTAGATCGATGTCGGGTGCGCGCCGAGCTCTTCGCCGATCGACTGGAATGTCAGGCGGTCGAGGCCTTCACGCTCGACCACGCGGTCGGCGGCGGCGACGATGATCTCGCGGCTCAGTGAATCGCGCGCGCGCCGGGGCCGAGCGGAGGCCTTCGCGGGCGCCTTCGCCTTCGCCGAATCCGCGGTCTTCCGTGTCGTCGCCATCGAGAACTCCGTTCGCAGGTCGCGGTCTTGAGGTCGCGCAGACATCACGGTACCTCACCGTCGTCAGCCAGTCTGTCAGTGGCATCGACAATGCGACAACCTCTGGCGGCAGGCAATAGCCACTGTTATAGTCAACGCCATTGGCAACGTGGTCAGAAGGAGTCAGGATGCTCGAG
>NZ_JAGGPD010000108.1:8050-11514 GCF_018613995.1 Microbacterium sp. ISL-103
GCCCGGCCGGGCCGACCTCGCGCGGCTGGTCGAGAATCACCCCGACGGCGCACGCGGACGCGTCTGGCGCGCACCAGGGCAGCCCTCCGAGCTGCTGCCCTTCCCGGTGAGCGTCGGCGCGATCCTCACCTCCGACGGGCAGTGGCTGATCGACCTCGACGACGACGGAGGCTCGGAGGTCGGGGGCCTGGTCGCCTTCGCCGTCGACGGCTCGGAGCGCATCGCGCTCACGCCCGGCCGCGCACCCTACGTGGTGCGCGGGCTGGAGTCGTCGTTCGACGGCTCGCACATCGTCGCGACCGTCGTCGATGAAGACGGCTTTCACGTGCTCGTCATCCCGGCGGCGCCGTGGGGTGAGCCCCGGGTCGTCTATTCGAACCCGATCGAGGCCTGGTACGGCCAGATCTCGCCCGACGCCTCGCTGATCGCCGTCGACACGACGGCGCACAACCCCGGCATCCGTCGCCCGCTGCTCACGGTCGTCGATGGAGTGACCGGCGAGACGATCGCGACGCTCGACGACCTCCCGGCAGGGCCGGTGCGCAGTGTGCGATTCGCGTCGGATGCGGGCGACGACCGTCTGCTGCTGAACACCGAGCGCTCGGGCTTCGCGCGCCCTGTGATCTGGAACGTTCGCACGGACGAGCGTCAGGACGTCGATCTGCCCGAGCTCGCCGGAGAAGTGATCCCGGTCGACTGGCACTCGCCGTCGGGCAGGATCCTCGCGGTGCACATCGCCGACGGCATCCACCGCCTGCTCGAGATCGACGAGGGTGGCGGGTCGACGCGTGTCGTGGCCGAGGGCGGCAGCTTCGCCGATCCCGACGTGGCCGACCTGCATCCGTTCCAATGGGCGTCGTACTACGCGCCGAACGGTGCGATCCGGGCCGTGCGCTCGTCATGGGACATTCCTCTGCACATCGATGAGATCGCCGCAGACGGAACCAGCACGACGCTGATCGAACCCGCAGCAGTGCCCGCCGGGCATCCACTCACCTCCGCCATGGTCGAGAGCGCCGACGGCACGCGCGTGCAGCTGTGGTGGGCGCGCCCCGAGGGCGTCGAGCCCCGCGGCACGGTGCTCGAGATCCACGGCGGCCCGATGCTCGTCACGATCGACGCGTACAACCCCTCGGCGCAGGCGTGGCTGGATGCCGGCTTCGCCTATGCCTCGCTCAACTACCGCGGCTCGGTGACCTTCGGGCGTGCGTTCCGCGAAGGGTTCTGGGGAGCAGGAGGCGACCGAGAGATCGAAGACGTCGCCGCAGCGATCGCCTGGTTGCGCGAGCAGGGTCTCGCCGACCCCGCGTCGACCTTCATCACCGGCGCCTCGTACGGCGGGCACATGACGCTGCTGAGCGTCGGGCGACTCCCCGACCTGTTCGCCGGCGGGCTCGCACACGTCGCCGTCGCCGACTGGACGGCCGCGATCGCGTCGATGAACCCGGCCGTGCGCTCGGTG
This sequence comes from Microbacterium sp. ISL-103, assembly GCF_018613995.1. GTDB lineage: Bacteria > Actinomycetota > Actinomycetes > Actinomycetales > Microbacteriaceae > Microbacterium. Next base: position 9,513 of record NZ_JAGGPD010000108.1, read on the forward strand.
TGGAGCTCGTGGGTGCCGCCCGAGATGGTCGAGCGCTTCTCGGCGGTGTCGTACCTCGACGACGTGACGGCCTCGGTCTGGATCAATCAGGGATCCATCGACACCAGGACGCCCATCATCGGGGTGCAGCGCTACGTCGACGGGCTCGGCGCGCGGGGCGGCGACGTCGTGCTCGACATCTTCGAGGGCGGCCATGAGCCCACCGGCCTCGAGGCGGCCGCGATCGACCAGCGCCGCATGCACGAGCTCGCTCTGCGGACGCTCTCGGGGGACCGCTGGGATCGTTGATCTCGCCGCTAGTCACGAACATTGACTAAAAGGCTTGCTATCTTTCCGGGTCAGTTCTAGAGTCAGACCCACCACAGCACGACAGCACTCCCGAACTGTCCCTCAGTAGCCCGATCACAGGAGATCCGACCATGTCGAAATCGCCCCTTCGCACTGTTGTACCCGCATCCCGTCGTGGCATCATCGCCGCCCTCACCGCCGCCGCACTCGTCGGCTCGCTGGCAGCCTGCTCGCCGACGTCCGCGACGCCCGAGCCGAGCGAGGTCGCGGTCGTCGACGGCGGCGAGATCGTGATCGGAGCCGAGCAGGAGCCCGACTGCGCCGACTGGATCGCCACCTGCGGCGGATCGATCTGGGGCACGTACATCATGCAGATCCCGACGCTGCCCGGTGTCTTCCAGACGCGACAGGTCGACGACGAATGGGTGCCGGTGCCCTCTGATCTGGTCACCGCAGAACCCGAGGTCGAGGTCGCAGACGACGGCACCCAGACCATCACCTACTCGATCAACCCGGATGCGGTGTGGTCCGACGGCGAGCCCATCACCTCGGCCGACTTCGAGTACACGGCGCTGCAGATCCGCGACGGCGACGACATCTTCGACAAGACCGGCTACGACCGCATCGCCTCGATCGACGCGACCGACCCCGCCACCGCGGTCGTCACACTGAGCTCGCCCTACGCCGGATGGCGCACCCTGTTCAGCGTCTACGGCATCATGCCGGCGCACCTGCTCGAAGGCCAGGACCGCAACGCGCTGATGGCAGACGGCTACGACTTCAGCGGCGGCCCGTGGAAGATCGACACCTGGACCCGCGGCACCTCGGTCACGCTCGTCCCGAACGAGAACTACTGGGGCGAGAAGCCGCACCTCGACAAGGTGACGTTCCTCTTCCTCCCCGACACCACAGCCGCGTTCCAGGCTCTCAAGAGCGGCCAGGTGAGCGCGCTCTACCCCTCGCCGCAGCTCGACGCGCTGAACCAGATCGAGGCAGGGCTTCCGGGCATCCAGTCGCAGGTCGATGCCCGCAGCGGCAACCTCGAGGCGATCTGGCTGAACAACTCGGCAGCGCCGTTCGACTCGGTCGCCGTGCGGCAGGCGTTCGCCTACTCGATCGACCGCGATGCGATCGTCTCGCGCCTGTTCGGCAGCCTCGGCATCGACGAGGCGCAGCAGAGCTTCAACTCACCGATGGTCGCCCCGTTCGCGGCCGACGACTTCTCGCAGTACTCGCTCGATCTCGACAAGGTCGACGAGCTGATGGAGGGCGACGGCTGGTCGAAGGACTCCGATGGCGTCTGGGCGAAGGGCGGCGAGACGGCGACGTTCTCGATCAAGACCCTCGCCGGCAACAAGCGCCGCGACCTCACCGTGCAGGTGCTGCAGTCGCAGCTCGCGGATGCCGGGTTCGAGATGACCATCGACCAGGTGACTCCCGCCGACCTGTTCGGCACGATCGCCCCGCAGGGTGAGTTCCAGGCCGGCCTCTGGGCACTGGTCGACACCTTCCCGGACCCCACGCTCAGCTCGACGTTCTCGTCGGTCAACATCCCGAGCGAGGCGAACGGCTATTCCGGCATCAACTTCTACCGCACCGACATCGAGGGCCTCGACGACATGCTCGGTCAGGTCGACAGCGAGGTCGACCCGGATGCGCGCATCGCGGTGTCGCAGGAGGCTGACGCGCTGATCGCCGAGAACGTGCCGTCGCT